>NZ_JBFARO010000020.1:0-108262 GCF_040677125.1 Actinomadura sp. NPDC049382 | reverse complement strand
CGATGAGGAACGCGGCCGGCGCCTGCTGCGTGAGGCGGGACTGGACGCGTCCCGGCTGCCCGTGGTGATCCGCTACGACGGTAAGGCCCTCGTGGACCCGCAACTCCCCGACCTCGCGTCCGCGATCGGAGTCAACGTCACCAACGACCTGAAAGTCTGCGATGTCGCCATAGTCGGGGCCGGCGCGGCGGGCCTGACGGCGGCGGTGTACGCGGCGTCCGAGGGCCTCGACACCGTCCTGCTGGAACGGGCCTTTTCCGGCGGGCAGGCCGGGACCAGCCCCATGATCCGGAACTATCCGGGCTTCCCGCACGGCATCGCCGGCCGGCACCTGATGGAGCGGACCTGCGAGCAGGCATGGCTGATGGGCGCGCACATCGTCTTCGCCCAGCAGGCCGTCGGCCTCGAACACCGCGGCGACCACCAGGTGGTTCGCCTGGTGGACGGCTCCGAAGTCCGTGCTCGAGCCGTGCTGATCAGCACCGGCGTCGACTGGCGGCGGCTGAACGTCCCCAGCCTGGAGGACCTCGCCGGTGCCGGTGTCTTCTACGGCATGGCCGTGGGCGAGAGCCGCGCGATGCGGGACCAGGACGTCTTCATCGTGGGTGCCGGCAACTCCGCGGGCCAGGGCGCACTGCACCTCGCCCAGCACGCCCGCACGGTCACCCTGGTCGTCCGGGGCGACAGCCTGGCGAAGTCGGCGTCGGCCTACCTGCTGCGCGCCATCGAAACGACCCCGAACATCATCGTCCGCACCCACACCGAGGTGGTCGGCTGCGGCGGCGACGGCCGCCTGGAACGCCTGACCCTCGCCGACCGGGCGGCGGGCACCACCGAACAGGTCCCGGCGTCCGCGCTGTTCATCATGATCGGGGGCGAACCCCACACCCAGTGGCTCCCGGACACCCTCGCCACCGACGATCACGGCTACGTCCTCACGGGCCGCGAAATCCACGAGGAGGCCCCCGGCCTCTGGCCCTTCGACCGCGACCCCGTCCCCCTCGAGACGAGCCTCCCCGGCGTCTTCGCGGCGGGAGACGTCCGGAGGGGCTCGATCAAGCGGGTCGCCTCAGCGGTAGGCGAGGGCGCCACCGCCGTCCGCTCCATCCACGAGTACCTCTCCACCTGACCGAGTGCCGATCGGCTCGCCCCAGAAGTTCTTCGTGGGTCGTCGAGGTCGATCCGGGAGATGCGACCATCTCCGGCGACGACTCCCCTCATCGGTGTGCGCCCGCGCGGCAGCCCCACCAGCCGAGCCGGCGGAGATGTCCCATCTCTCATTCGCGGCTCGCATTTCCCGCCGACCTCGGCACGGGAGACGCACTCCGTCCGCGGCCCGGCAGGACGTCAGTCTGGTAGCACGAAGCCCCCTCGCGATGATCGCAAGGGGGCTTTGACCTGGGCGCACCCGAAGGGATTCGAACCCCTAACCTTCTGATCCGTAGTCAGATGCTCTATCCGTTGAGCTACGGGTGCCTGACGCATGCCAACTGTACCGGCTCCACGGACCTGTCCGCGAATCGGTTGGCGGATGGGAGGTCACGGATGTGTGACTTGAGTCACGGAACCCCTCGTGGCAGTGATACGCCAAAGGGGTGATCGAGGCGGGAGTGACCTGGATGTCCCCTGTTCCCGTCCGAAGCCCAACCCCCTGAAGGAGAAACCCCATGCGCATGTCCGCCACCAAGCTGGTCGGCGCCCTCGCCGTCGGTGGCCTGATGCTCGGCTCTACGGGATGTGGCGCCATCGACGCCATCGCCGGCGGAAAGAAGACCACCGCCTGCAAGAACATCGAGACGGAGCTGCGGAGCTTCTCCACCGGTGGCATGACCATGACCTCGCCGAGCGGCGCGTCCTCGACCGCCCAGAAGTTCTCGGACACGGCCGCCAAGGTCCGCTCTGAGGGCCAGAGCGCCGGCGGCGACGTCGAGACCGCCGCGACCGCGTTCGCGGGCGACCTCGACAAGACGGCCGAGATGCTGCGGAACCTGAGCTCCGGCAACACCTCGGCCATCGGCCGGCCCGACACCGCCGCCATGCAGCGCCACGGCAACGACCTGGCCGAGGCCTGCGGCTTCAACGGGTTCCGCCTGGGCTGACCCCCTCACAGACGCCTCGCTCCCGCGGCCCCGGGAGCGGCACGTCCACAGCCGTTACGCACTATGCTGCTGGAGCCACGGGACGCAGGCTTTGCCGGTTGGCTCGCCGAACCGGTAGCCTGTGCTGAGCCCGATGGCTCCTGGAGGATTCGCCTAGTCCGGTCTATGGCGCCGCACTGCTAATGCGGTTTGGGTTCACGCCCATCCGGGGTTCAAATCCCCGATCCTCCGCCACTCTGACCAGGGACTTCGTCCAAGATCTCGATCTGGACGAAGTCCCTGTCGCATTCCAGGATGTCCACTTTGTTGGCCCTGGATGGCACGTGGTGAGCACGAGATGTCGCGGCGGCGTCACCGAGTCCAGGTCAGGGGCTCCGAAATGGATCACCGGAACGACTACCTTGCGTGCTCGGCTCGGCTCCCGAGCCGGTTCGCCAGCGATTCCCACGTTAGGGGGACGAAGGGGGCGTCGGCTCGGCTGACACGTTGACGGCTGCGGCTGTTACCCTTGGCGCCTCCGGGAGAACCGAGCTGTGGGCGCCATGAGCGGATAGTGACCGCATCGTGCGCTGATCACTTTGATGTCGAACCTTGCCCGGCGGGCTCGAGAGTGCCGCGCCGTGGGCGATGGCTCCGCGCTACCCGGTCTAGTGGCCGGTCTTCTTGATGTGCGGCAGTTCGACGTACTCCACAGTGTTGTAGGTGAGTCACTTGGTTGTCGGTGCGGCTGCTTCGTGATCTTTGTCGGTGTGGGCGCCGTGTCGGTGTGGGCGGGGCATAGTGCCGTGTATGTTCAGCGGGCTTCACGACATCGGCTGGTCGTCGATGGATCATGCGTACGGCTCGGCCGAGGAGGTCCCGGGTCTGCTGCTGGCGCTGCGTTCTTCGGACGCGGAGGAGCGGCGGGAGGCTCTCAGCAGGTTCTACGGTGCGGTCCATCATCAGGGCACCGTTTACGAATGCACGACGGCGAGCCTTCCGTTCCTGTTCGAGTTGGCAGAGGACGTCACGACGCCTGACCGGGCCGACGTCGTTGAGTTGCTGGTCAGCATCGGATCGCATGCCCTCGATCGTTGCGATGGACGGTATGGCGGCTCGGAAGCTGAAGTTGAAGCGGTGGCGGCCATGCGCGGCCGTGCCGAGACGCTCATCGGGTTCGCCCATGATCCCGACGTCCGCGTGCGCCGGGCTGCGATCCCCGGGCTCGGGTTGTTCATCGACGACGTCGACCGCGGATTGACGGTGCTGCGCGGTCGGCTGTCGGCTGAGGCGAGCATCGTCGAGCAGTTGCTGATCGTCGAGGCGATGGCGACATTGGCATTGCGCTTGCCGGAGCACGCCGAGGCTCAGGCGATGGCGTGGTTCACCGAGTTGGCCGCCGACTCGGCGGTAGCACCTCAGACCAGGCTCGCGGCCGTGGTGCAGCGGGCTCGCTGCGCGCCTGAACGGATGGGTGCGGACGCTATCGCTACCGCGATCGGCCTGCTGCGCGAGTTGGACGGTGCCTCAGTGCCGGCCGAAGCATGGTGCGATCCGCCTGGCCCAGTGGGGTCAGCGGTCTCCGGAGACGGAGCACCACCGCAGGTTGTTGCCGCTTTTGAGGACCTCGAACGCCACGGTCAAATCCACTCACCTTGCACGGATCTGCTGCGCAGTTTCCATCGGACCTTGGCGGCGAAGGTTCCGCAGCGCACGGCACTTCTTGCTGAGCAACTGCGCAGTCTTGATCCCGGCTCCCGCCTGGACGGCATCCGGATGAGCGCCGAGGTCATGGAGTCCTGGCGCGGAGACCACACACGGCTCATCATGCTCGTCGCCGAACACCTCAGCTCAGCCGCCGAGCAAGTCTCCGCAGAGGCGGCGGCCACGTTGAACGCCTGCCATGCGATCGCCGAGCCGACCCGCGAGGCGCTGGCGGAGCACGTCGCCGCACAGTACGCCGCCCACGGGCCGGATGTCTGGTTCACGTCCCAGCCGCACCTGCGGAGAAGTCATCAAGAGGCCGTCCAGGCGCTGGCCCGTCTCGGTGATGTGCGAGCGGTGCCGAGCATCCTCAGAGCCCTGGACAGTGGAGACGACGCCTGGCGGGCAGTCCAGGTCGTTGGAGCACTCCCGCAAGCCGCCGATCAGCTGACACCCCGCCTGTGCGCCCACTTGAAGAGTCTCGACCTCACCCAGGCACTGTGGGAGATGAGCGCGCGCTCCGACCTGGCGGCCCTCGCTGCTCTTGCCGACAACAGCGCAGTCGGCGTGATCACCGCGACCCTGGCCACGGCAGTGCCTCATGAGCTGTGGTCAGTCGCGTGCTCCGCCTTGGACGCGTTGAGGGCTCTCGGTCCGTCAGCGGCCCCCGCCGTGGAAACGATCCGGTCCTTGATCACGGCCTCGGACGCCCATGTGCGTCCCGCCGCCGTTGCCGCTCTGTGGGCCATCGTCGGCGATCCGGACGAAGTCATGCGGCCGTTGCTCGACCTGCTCGACGACTCCATCCCGTTCCGGATCAGCGCGGCCGCCGACGTACTCGCTGAGATCGGCCCTCGTGCGGAGGAGGCACTGCCTCGCCTGCGGGGCCTGTTGAACCATGGCTACGAATGGGTCCAAGTCCCCTGCGCGGCCGCTCTTTGGGAAATCGGCGGCGACGCCGAGGCACCGGCCGTGCTGGACACGCTCCTCCAAGCCTGGGAACAGAACCCTTCGACCGCCAACCATGTCGTCGCATGCCTGGAACGCATGGGACCTGCCGCACGACCCGCCCTGCCCCAACTCCGCTCTGAGCTGCACCACACCCAGCGTCGCGGCAGATACAACAGCATCGACAACGACGAAAGGCTGCAAGAGACCAGCCGCACCCTCGTCGAACGCCTGACCACAAAGTAACGTCTCAGCCTGGGCCGGGGTTGTGCCCCCTCGGGTTCGTCGTGTGCGTCGGTTCCTTGCGGAAGAGTCGTCTCACGCCATTCATCCAGTGATACATCGAAGGCTTGCTGAGTGACCGGCGCAGCGAGCGTTCACCGGGCGGGTGAATGGCTCCGTCCTGCGTTGCCGACCGGGACGGGCCATTGGTCAGCCCGCAAGGAGTTTGAGTAGTTCGACCTGGTGAGCGCTGACCCTGAGCAGAGGGTTGCAGTCGCGGGGGTAGATCTCGGCTTCGTCCCACTGCCGCCGGAGCACACTAGATGCGACGCCTGTCTTGACTCCCCGGGCGTCCTGCTCATCCCGAAGGCGCTCGGCGTCGAACAGGTACACCGCCCGAAGGCACCAGGGGCGAGTACCAGCTCGTGAGGAACCTGCCGCTGATCGTGGACCGGTAAGCACCAGGTAGTAGTCGAGCGTTGCGGACGAACTGGTGTCCAGAATGCCTTCTTGTTTGAGGTACCACTTGACGTTGACCGTCCGGCCCTGCAGCGGGCCGACGCGAAAGCGACCATCGACGGCAGAGTTGGTGGCCGATTCCTCCAGCTCGATATCAAAAATCCGTGACGCGATCCACTCACCGAGATGCCCAGCCGTCATCGGCCGCTGGATGATCGCGGCAATCTCCTCATCGATGGCATTGCGGCCGGCCAGAAGCTCCGCAATCCGTTCAAGCTTGTCATCTCCCATGACACTTCCTTCCTATTGTGACGTCGAGGCTGACGGCCGAGGACGAACACGGCCTCAAGCTTCTCCTGAATCCAGGCGTAGTCCATAGCGGAACTCTAGACCGCGATCGGGGCGGTGCGCTCTAGCTTTTTCCATTATGCGCCGCTCGCTCGCTTGTCACCCAGGTTTCCGGGTGAGAGTTCGCTGCATCTCGATCGTCTGGCCCCTGGATGGTGTCTAGAGAGTGGCAACGATCATCTGCTGGCTAATCTTTGGTCACGCCATCAGGGAGCAGGTGGCTGGCCGGCTTTGCTGATGTTGTTGGGCGCTGTCTTAGCTGCGCGGCAATGCCTTTGATGGCTTCTGTTCTCCTGCCGGGAACCGTGCGGCTCTGTCGTGGAGTGGTTGTAGGCGTCGGTGGGCGGGGTCGCGGGATCGATTCGGTGGAGGATGGGTGGGTTCGTGGTGGTGGCTGTTGAGGTGACGTTTGTGTCGGGTACGTTGTTGCGTCGTGCTCAAGACGCGGCTCGATCTTGGCCGGATCCGCGCGGCTCGCCGTGTGATCGACCCGGTGTTCCTGGACACGCCGTTGTTCCGGTGCGAAGCCTTGGGGCGCGCGCTGGGCTGTGCGGTGAGCATCAAGCTGGAGACGGCGAACCCGGTCCGCAGTTTCAAGGGGCGGGGTACCGAGGTTGTCGCGGGTCGGCTGAGCGATCAGGGCCGGACGGCCGTGGTGTGCGCCAGTGCCGGCAATCTGGGCTGGGCGCTGGGCTGGTCGGGGCGCCGCCATGGCCTGGACGTGACGGTCGTGGCATCGCGGCGGGCGCCTGCCGCCAAGCTTGATCGGATTCGCGCTTCGGGTGCGACGCTGGAAGTGGTCGATGGCGACTTCGACCTGGCCCGGGAGCGGGCGGCGGGTATCGCGCGGCGGCGCGGCGTCCGGCTGGTCGAAGACAGTCTGGACGTCGAGACCTGTGAGGGTGCGGCGACCATCGGGCTCGAACTGGCGCAACAGGCGCCCTCCTCGGACGTCGTGCTGATCGCCCTGGGAGGCGGCGCCATGGCCACCGGGGTGGGCTACGTCTTGAAGGCTCTGGCGCCTGGAGCCGAAGTCATCTGTGTGCAGCCTCGTGGCGCACCTGCGATGACCCTCTCCTGGCGGGAGCGCCGGGTCATCACGACCGAGTCCACCGACACCATCGCCGACGGCGTTGCCGGTCGGCGCCCCATCCCCGCCGTGCTGGATGATCTTTTGGCGGTGGCCGATGATGCCGTCCTGGTCGAGGAGGCGTCCATCGTCGCGAGCATGCGGATGCTCTTGCAGCACGCGGGTCTGGTCGTCGAACCCTCAGCGGCCCTTGGCGTCGCCGCCGTTCTGGAGGACCCGGACCGCTTCGCCGGCCGTCGTGTGGTCACCATCATCTGCGGTAGCAACGTCGATCTGGACGACTACCAGCGGTGGGTTCGTGCCGATCCGCCGACCCGCGCTTAGACGATCTTCTGCACGGTCACCGCCCCACCACTCGACTGTCCCTCCGGCGATCATGACTGGTGTAGATGGGCTTTATCGTCCTGGGGTGGGCGGAGATTCGACCACGGCACCTATGTTGGCGGTCATGGGACGAGGCGACCCTGAACTGGCTGACCACCCTGCCAACTGGGTGCTGGTCGACTACCTGCGCGCGCAGGCTCGCCATCCTGGCACCCCACATGACCACACCTACAGCCTTGATGGATGGGTACTGCACACTCATCCTGAGCTGCTTGGACGGCTCGCACAAATCGCGCCGGACGACATCCCGGTCATTCCACTGTTCGGTGTTCCCGCACTCGCGTCCAACGGAATCGCCGCTGTCGTCGCTCTTGGAACCAGTTGGCTGATGGTCAGACTTCCGCGACTGCCGAACGACCTTGAAACCCTGGATCCTGTACTCCCGCTGGCTGATCATGGATGGCACGCGGTCTGCGCCTGGCAGAGTGAAATCCCCTCCGCAGAAGGCAGACGCCGCCTTACCCTCTTGGTGAACGACGCGCTCCAGTACGCACGCAATCTCAACCCCTAGCCATTGGATCGGTAGTTACTCTTCGAGATTCGTCGGGGGGCAATCCGCCGGGGGTGGTTTGTTCGCTGCCGCCCTACGCCGTCCAGTGAGTCCTTATGAAGTCCCGAAATTCTTCGCCAGTGTCCTGGGACTTGCCTTTGTTAGGGCGGTCGTTATTTGCGTTGATGCTGGAGGTTTTGGGGTGGGTGGTGTCCTTCCTGGGTGGGGAGCCATGCTCCGTGCAGGCCCAGCGGTACGCGTACGGGGATGCGGAGTCGTGCGAGTGGACCGTCGGACGGGTTGCTGCCCGGTAGGACGAGTAGCCAACTGGAGAGGTCGGTGCGGTTCGTGGCGAAGGTGAGCCAGTAGCCCTCGTCGGCGGCGGTGCGTCCGGGGACGGGGGCGAAGACCGGCTCGCCGACCGACAGGTCGCCCGCGTCCCAGGTCTCGACGGCTGTGTTGTCGTCGCCGACGTCGTACCAGCGCAGTGCGTCGTACTCGCCGGGCAGCAGTCCCGGCGTGCGTCCGCTGCCGGCGGCCGTGGCGATCCGTCGGTGCGGGCCTGTCAGGGCGCGATCGTCCACTCGGGGGAACTCCACTCGTGCGTCGTCGAGGAGATTGCGCTGTATGGAACCGGTGGCCGGGTCCATGACGGCGCGCGCGAGCCCGTGGGCGGCACCGTCGGAGGAGGCCGGGCGCGGGCCCAGGCCCGGGCTGGGCCACTGTACGTAGTCGAGGACGACCCGTCCGTCCGCTGTGTCATGGGCGTTCACGGTGTGCCAGACCCAGAAGGCCGAGTCGTGCGCCCAGCGCACCGGGCCGCCGTCACGCGGGATCAGGGCGATCCGCGTGCCGCGCTCGGGGCGCCAGTCCAGGAAGGAGCCGCCCCGCATGGCGGCCTCTAGATCGAGGAAGGCCGGCGCGAGGACGAGGACGAGATAGCGCCCGGTCAGAGCCATGTCGTGGATCATCACCGGCTCGTCCACGTCCGCCACTGGTGTCGGGGCACGGCTCACGTGGCCGTCCCGGTCGAGCATTGCCCAGGTGAGGTACGGCTGCTCCAGCGCGTAGCAGAAGACCGCCATCTCCCCGGTCCGCGGATCGATCTTCGGGTGGGCGGTGATCCCGGCCGGCAGGCCGCCGTCGAAGGTCTCCTTGCCGAGCGTCTCCAGGTCCGGCGCCATCCGGAACGGGCAGTCTGACTCGGCGAGGGCCAGGAGTCGTCCCCCGTGCCGGACGACGTTGATGTCCGGCAAGTCCTTGAGTGTGTGCGCCAGTTCGGGCCCGACCTTCTCGGGGCCAGGAGTGATCAGCGACTCGATCCCGCCCCATAGGGCGTGGCCTGCCTTCTCCTCCGCGCGCATGGCGGGCGTGCGCACGAAGCGGTTCCGGTACCTGGCCCGCCCCTCGCTCATCCACACGCCGTGCAGCATGCCGTCGCCGTCGATCGGGAAGAGGTAGGAACCGATCGGGGCGAAGCGTGGGTTCGGCCCGTTGCGCAGGTACACCCCGTCCAGTTCGGCGGGCAGTTCCCCCTCCACCTGCAGCCCGGCCTCGTCCACCTCCTCGGTCACCGGCGCGAACGTCCCAGTCAGATGCGCGACGCGCGCCGGATCGAACCCAGTGGCCATGGCAATCCCCCCAACAGCGGGCCTCCGGCCTCGGGTTCTTCCCGCCCGGAACTACATCAGTCCAGGTCAGGGACCTCGACCCGGCGAGAGGCCGTATGTCGGTTGCTGACCGAGGGCTCTGACACGCAGGGTGCAACCTCGTCGGTAGGACGAAAAGCGTCCTGGCAGCGCCGGCGGGCCTCGGTGTGCCGACGGCGCGGTTGTCGGGTGGGTGACCCGTCAGCGGGGTGGGCCCCCTTACTTTCCGGACGGCTTGATCGTCTGGGCGTCGACATCACTCGAAGGCGAAAAAGAAGGCAATGTAGCGACAAGATCAGCTGACGCGAAGGCCCCTGCCCTTCTCCCACCGACGAGGCGCCCCACTCTCGCGCCCATCGGAGACTTAATCGGCTCTTCGGCCCGCCCCTATGCACCTCGGCTCCGGGACGGTCGTTCATTGCGCGGGAACGGGCATTCTGGCGATATGCTGGGCGAATGGTGAACAAGGAGGGGCCCCAGAACGGTTCCAAGCCGGGGCAGGGAGTCCCTCCGCTGGCGGCGCTGGACACGACGGATCGTGAGATCCTCCGGATCCTCCAGAAAGACGGGCGTACGTCGAACTCCGCGATCGCCCGGCAATTGGGGATCACCGAGACGACCGTGCGTAAGCGGATCGCGGCGATGCGCGACCGCGACCTCATGGAGATCGTGGCGGTGCCCACGCCGCGGCTGGCCGGGTACAACATCTCGGCGATCATCGGGTTGTCGGTGAGCCTGCCGCATCTTCGCGAAGTGAGCCGGAAACTGGTCGAGGCGTCGGAGGTCCGCTATTGCGGGCTGTCCACGGGGCGTTTCGACGTGATGATCGAGGCGTTCTTCTACGACAAGGAGCACCTGCTGCGGTTCACCACCGACGTGCTCGGGGCGCTGCCGGGGATCACCGCCGTGGAGACGTCGCTCATCCTCAAGATCGAGAAGTTCTCCTACGAGTGGGAGCTCGGCTGAGCCGTTCCGGTCCGGCGCGCGGCGGCGCGGACGAGGCGCTCGAACAGGCCGGTCATCCCGCTCTCCTCCGCGTGGCCCTGCACTCCGCAGGTGAAGGTCCGGTCGCGGACCTCGATGCCCTCGACGATCCCGTCCGCGGTCCACGCCGTCTCCACGACTCCCCGGCCGAGGTCGCCGACCGACTGGTGGTGGTGGGTGGCGATGTCGGCGTGTTCCCCGAGCGCGGCGTGCAGTTCGCTGCCGGGCCGGATGGTGATCGGGTGCTTTCCGAAGCCTGACGGGTCCGGGAGGTGCGCGTCGGTGCCGACGATGTCGGGAATGTGCTGGACGAGGGTGCCGCCGAGCGCGACGTTCAGCAGTTGCATACCCCGGCAGATGCCGAGGATGGGCAGGTCGGCGGCCAGAGCCGCGCGGGCGAGCCGGATCTCCCACTCGTCCCGCAGCGGGTCCGCGGGGCGCGTGGACGGGTGCGGCCGGGCCCCGTACCGGCGGGGGTCGATGTCCCCTCCCCCCGCCAGCACCAGGCCGTCCAGCCTCTCGATCATGTCGGACGCGGCCCGCGGCTGGGGCGGGAGGACGACGGCGATCCCGCCGGCGGCCACCACCTGCTCGTGGTAGGCCACCGGCAGGACGATCGCTCGCCGCCGCCACACGTCCCATGCGGCGTCCGCCAGGTCGGCGCTGATGCCGATCAGGGGTTTGCCCGTCACCACTACCTCGCGGTCGGCGTTTCGCAGCGGCGGGGCATTCAGAAGACCTCGGTCCTGGTCAGCTGGGCGTACACCTCGGGCCTGCCCCGCTTGAGCTGCAGCGACCGCACGGTTCCGATGAGGAACGCCAGCGGGATGAAGCTGAGGAGGAGGTAGTTCACCCAGTCGGTCCGTCCGGACAGCAGGTCGAAGTTGCGCGCCACCAGCCACGACGCGACGCCGAGGCCGATGAGGCTGAGCAGTGGCGCCACCGCCGTGCTCCACACGCTGAGCCCGTGCGTGGTGTTCACCCGGTTGAAGTAGACCGCGATCGCCAGGGAGCACAGCGCCTGCAGGACGATCACGGCGAGCACCCCCGGCGCCACCATCAGCAGGAAGACCTGCAGGTAGGGGTCGGCTCCGGCGAGCATGAACGCGGTGACCGCCACCAGGCCGATGGTGCCCTGGACGGCGCTGGCCACGTACGGCGAGCGGTGCTCGGGGTGGACGCGGGCGAGCCGGCCGGGCAGCATCTTCTCGCGTCCGAGCGTGAACAGGTACCGCGAGGCGGTGTTGTGGAAGGCCAGCGTGGACGCGAACGCGCTGGTCACCAGCAGGATCTCCATCACGACCACCGCGCCGTGCCCGACGTACTTCTCGGTGGCGGCGAACACCAGCCCGACCGGGTCGGCGGTGGCGGCGTCCACGATCGACGCCTTGCCGTAGGCGACGTAGACGATCCAGGCCATGAACGTGTAGAAGAGGGCCAGGAATCCCACGGCCAGGTAGACGGCCCGGGGGACGGTCCGCTCGGGGTCGCGGGCCTCCTCCGAGTAGATCGCGGTCGACTCGAACCCGATGAACGCGCCGAACACGATGGCGAACATCGCGCCCGTGCCGCCGCCGGCGAAGATCGCCGACGGGGAGAAGGAGCTCACGTCGAGCCCGTCCGCGCCGCCCTGCCAGAGCACCGGCGCGGCGAGGACGAGCAGGATCGCGGCCTCCGACAGCAGGGCGATGCCCAGCACCTTCGCGCTGAGCGAGATCTGCCGGTGCCCCAGGTAGACCACGATCGCCAGCGCGGCGAAGGAGAAGACCGGCCACGGCACGTCGATCCCGAGGGCGTCCTTGACCGGCACCGCGGCGAAGGCCCCGACCGCGCCGAGCTGGCCGATCGCGATCACCGAGTACGCGGCCATCGCGAGCGTGGCGGCGCCGCCGCCGACCGGGCGGCCGAGGCCCTGCCCGATGTAGGAGTAGAAGGCGCCGGCGTTCTTGATGCGCAGCGCCATCCTGGTCAGGCCGACCGCGAACAGCAGGAGCACGATGCCGGCGACGAGCTGGGCGCCGGGCGCCCCGATCCCGCCGATCATGAAGGCCAGCGGGGCGAACCCGGCGACCACCAGGAGCGGCCCGGCCGCGGCCACGACGAAGAAGGCCAGTTCGAACGGTCCCATCCGGCCCTGGATATGGGGTGCGGCCGCCTTCGTCGCTCCGCCGCCGGCGGGGTTCGCCTGCTCCGAGTACGTCATGGCTCTCTCCAGCGGTGCATGGTGGTCAGGAAGCGGTCGGGGTCGGGTAGCGCTCGGCGTAGCCGGCGGCCGCGGCGGTGAACGCCTCGATGCGGGGCCGCAGGACGCCGGCTCCGATCTGGCCGCCGGCGCGTCCGGCGAGCCCGCCGTCGATCAGCGGGGTGACACCGGAGGCGACGACGGCGTGCAGGTCGATGCCGACCGGGGTCCCGCGGAAGTCGAACGCCGGGATCCGGTAGTCGGGGTGCTCGGACGACGCGATGGCGTACATCGCCTCGTTGTTGCCCAGCATGGCCTGGAAACTGCCGCCCTGGTAATCCATGAGCGACGGGGCGCACGCCTGGGCCATCCCGCCGAGGCCGACGGTCTCGGTGACGCAGCTCTCCCCGCCGATCCATTCGGCGTCGGCCTCGGTGAAGCCGTCGAAGAACCGGCCCTGCAGTTCGGGGTGGCCGCCGCGGAACCACTCCTCGCCGAGACCGCTGACGCGGACGGCGAACTCGCGGCAGTTGATCGCCATTCCGGTGAGCAGGCTGCTGTGCTCGACGCCGTGGGCGGCGTCCGCGGTGGCCTTGGCCGCGGCCATGCTGAGCCTGAGGAACGTGTAGTCGTTCGCCAGGAAGAAGTCCATGACCTCTTCCACCCGCGTCCGCCACTGGTCCGTGGCCGCCAGCGCGAACAGCCGCGGGGTCAGTTCCCGCTGCAGCAGCAGGGTGGCCGCGGTGTTGCGGCTGTGCAGCTCGTCGCCGAGCCGCAGCGCCCGGGCCATCATCGGCTTGAGCCGGATCGGGTGATCGGCGAGGCACTCGGCCAGCACCGGCGCCATGGTCGACTCCAGCCACCGGAGCCCGTCCGCGACCTCCTGGTCGTAGGACCCGTAGTTGAGGCGGTAGCGGCTCTTGCCCTCGTAGAAGTTGCAGAAGGCGCGGTTGCCGTGCGTCTCGTCCTCGACGATGAACACCGGCATCGAGGCGGTGTAGATGCCGGCGACCGAGCCGATGCAGTCGTGCTGCTGGGTGGAGCGCACCCGGATGTCGCCGCGGTCGAGCTTGGCCTCGGCGTCCTCGACGCCGTCCGCCAGGCCCTCGTAGACCGCGCCGTAGAGGATGGCGCGCCGCTGGCCGCCCGTGTACTGGTGCCATTCCAGCGGCGCCCCGGAGGTCAGGATCGTGGTGGGCGTCATCCCGGGCACGACGTCGCCGGCCGCGGCCACGCCCACGAGCACGGGCTCGGCGCCGACCATCCGCTCCAGGGCCTCGGCGTTGGCCCGCAGGCGGCGCTCTTCGCCATCGGCCTGCGGACGGCGCGTGTCGGCCGAGGTCTCGTTCACTGTGGACATCTCAAAGCCTCTGCAGGTAGTTCCGGGTCTCCCAGTCGGTGACCACTGATCCGTACTCGCGGCACTCCGCCCGCTTGTAGTCCAGGAACGTCCGGTGGAACTCCTTGCCCATGACCCGCTCGGCGAGGGCGTCGGCCTCGAACAGGTCCAGCGCCTGCTCCAGCGAGCGCGGCAGCGCGAGGTCTCCGTAGCCGGCGAGTTCCTCCGCGCTCATCCGGTAGGTGTCGCGGTTGAGGGGTTCGCCCGGGTCGAGCTTGTTGGCGACGCCGTCCAGCCCGGCGGCGAGGATCAGCCCGATGCCGAGGTGGTAGTTGACCGAGGCGTCCACGGTGCGGACCTCGAGGCAGTGCCGGTTGACCGGCATGCGGCACATGAGGGTCCGGTTGTTCTCGCCCCAGCTGCGGTAGACGGGGGCCCAGGAGATCTCGTCCATGAAGCCCTTGCTGGTGAACCGCTTGTAGGAGTTGACCGTCGGCGACGTCACCGCGCAGATCGCGCCCGCGTGGGCGAGCACGCCGGCCACGAAGTGGCGGGCGGTGTCGCTGTAGCCGCCGCCGGACGCGGCCTCGAACACGTTCCGGCCGGTCTCCCCGTCCGCCAGGCTGATGTTCACGTGGGACGCGGAGCCGAAGTCGTCCTGGAACGGCTTGGCCATGAACGTCGCGATGCAGCCGAGTTCGCGGGCGACGTGCTTGGCCATCAGCCGGAAGATCACCATGCGGTCGGCCATGGTGAGCGCGTCGGTGTAGTCGAAGTTGAACTCGTACTGGCCGTCGCCGCCCTCGTGGTCGAAGGAGTAGACGCCGTAGCCGAGCTGGTTCATGTACTCGACCATCGGCCCGAGGAAGGGCGCGGCGAGGACGGTGGTCTCCAGGTCGTAGCCGCGCGTCGGCGCGTCCAGCCGGTCCTGCGGCACCAGCGGCTCCCAGCCCTGGGCCGTCTCGCGGACGACGTAGAACTCCGGCTCGATCCCGACGTTCACGGTGAAGCCCATCTCCGCGGCCTCGTCGACCTGGCGGAGCAGGAAGTTGCGCGCCTCCTGCGGGTAGAGCTCGCCGTCGAGGTGCAGGCTGGTCGGCACCACCGCGAACTCCGGGTTCCAGGGCAGGACGACAAGCCGGTCAAGGTCGGGGATGCCCGCGCACTCGTCCTCGTGGGGGCCGAGGTCGCCCATGCCCTCCAGCGCTCCCACGGTGTACAGCTCCGAGCCCTTCGCCATGGACGGCAGCGACTCCACCGGGACGCACTTGCTCTTCGGCACGCCGTGGATGTCGACATAGAAGCCGAAGACGTACTTGACGCCCTGCTCGATCAGCTGGTCTCGGAGGACCTCCGCCTGTGACACAGAACACTCCTCTGCTTGATTTCGACCCATCGTGCGGGCACAAGGATCGAATGTCAACACTTTGGAGGCGTCTCAGTGCTTGATCTCGATCTGCGAGGCGGCGATCGGGGCGCGCCTGGGGAGAGAGGGGACGTGGCGTCTCGGGGCAGCGCCGCCTCACCGAGGGAAGGCCCGGCCGGGCATGAAAAAGTGGCGGGCCCGGCCTGTTGCCGAGCCCGCCACGCGGGGTCCGCGCCAGAGCCGGACCCGTGTCTCCGTTGCTAGCGCTGCAGCGTCAGCAGACCCGGCCGGTAGGGCAGGAGTCCGTAGTCGCCGCCGGAGTTGGGGCTGCGCCCCTGGTAGAGCAGTTGCAGGTTGCAGGGGTCGACGGTGAAGGTCTGGTCGGCGCTGGTGCGGATCAGTTCACCGTGGCTGATGTCGTTGGTCCAGGTGGCGCCGCTGTTGGCCTTGCCGGCGAAGGGGTTGCCCTCGGTCGCGGCCTGCGGCGTCCACGAACCGTTCAGGCTGGTGGACGTGAAGGAGCGGAAGTAGCGCCCCTGGGAGCCGATCGCCTCGACGAGCATGAGGTAGCGGTTCTGGTCCTTGAGCTTGTAGACCTGAACGGCCTCGAACAGGTTGTTGGTCGAATCGCTCATGATCACTGTCGAGGTCGAGCCGAAACTGCCGGGGAAGTTCCCGATCGGCATGCTGGCCCGGTAGATCTTGCCGTTGTCACCGGCGAAGAAAAGGTACATGTTCGTGCCGTCACCGATGACCGTCTGGTCGATGGGCCCCGTTCCGGAACCCGAGATGCTTCCGGAGAAGAGCACCTGCGGCGATGACCAGCCATTCGGGTTGGTCGGGTCGCTGGACGTCCGGTAGGAGAAGGCGGTGCTGCCCCACTGGTAGGCGAGCACCCAGATGTTCTTCGGCGCGAAGTAGAAGAGCGTCGGGGCGACGGTGGCGTTCGACATGGTGTTCTGGCTGGCCGATGCCATATCCGACCAGTTGCTGAACAGGCCGAAGTTCATCGACCCCCATCTCGTCCCCGTGTCGTGCGTCGTCGCGTAGACGAGATGCCTGCCGTTGTAGGGGGCGACGGTGAAGTCCTTGAGCGAGACCCATCCCGCCTTGGGCTGCGCAAGCGGGCCCGTGGACGTCCAGCGGTAGGACGATGGGAGGTCGCACCCGGGAGCGGGGTCGCCGCCGCCGACCTCGACGAGCTGCCACTGCTGGTTGTTCCCGCCCCAGTCGTCGTACTGGACGATGTTCGCGCCGTCGGCGGTGGAGCCGCCCTGCACTTCGAGGGCCTTGTTGCTGTGGCGCGAGACGAACCTGACGTAGCCTCCCGGGCTGTCCTCCAGCCGCCACTGCTGGTTGGTGCCGTTCAGGTCGGACCATTGGACGATCGAGCCGCCGTTGGCGGTGGAGAAGTTGTAGACGTCCAGCACCTTGCCGGAGTGGCGGGATTTGATGCGGTAGTAGCCGCCGCCGGAGTCGACGAACTGCCACTGCTGCTGGTTCTGGTCGTTCCTGGTCCACTGGGTGATGCGGGCGCCGTCGTTGGTCGCCAGGTTGTAGACGTCCAGGGCCTTGCCGCTGTTGCGGTTGACCAGGACGTACCACTTGTTCACGTCCACTGTCGCGGCCTGAGCCGGCTCTGCGTTCGTCACGGACAGGAGCACCGACAGCAGGAGCGATGCCAGCACGGCCGCACCGGTCCTCAACATGAGCTTCTTCCCTTCAGGCGAATGTTAGCGCTAACATTTCCAGGCCGGGCGGAACCTTCTTTCCATCGGGGGATCGGGAGGTGGTGGTGGCCCGGAGTAAATACGAGGCAACGCGGCATCGTCAAGACTCCGGGCACTTCGAAAACTTTCGAGTGCAGATCTCCTGCTAGAACGCGTGCACAAAGCGGCAGCCGGATGCCCGCGATGAAAATTCTTTGAAACTGTTGACGGGATCTGGGAGGGCTCTCACACTGAGTCCGCGACGCCCCGGTGGTGTGTGCGCTCCCATACCGGAGCGCGGCGTCTGTCGCACGGCCCTGTCCGTGCTTCCGCCCATCGTTCGTTCATGGAGGAAACAGACGTGCGTACGAACGCCACGCCCAGGCCCCGGATCCGCAAGCGGGCCGCCCTCGCGGCCGCCTTCGGGGCGCTCAGCATGACCGCCGCTCTGGTCGCCCCGCCCCCCGCCTCCGCCGCGGAGAGCACGCTGGGCGCCGCGGCGGCGCAGAGCGGCCGCTACTTCGGCACCGCCATCGCCTCGGGCAGGCTCAACGACTCGGTGTACACCACGATCGCGAACCGCGAATTCAACATGGTGACCGCCGAGAACGAGATGAAGATCGACGCCACCGAACCCCAGCGGGGCCAGTTCAACTTCACCGCCGGCGACCGCGTCTACAACTGGGCCGTCCAGAACGGCAAGAAGGTGCGCGGCCACACCCTGGCCTGGCACTCCCAGCAGCCCGGCTGGATGCAGAACCTCAGCGGCAGCACCCTGCGCCAGGCGATGATCGACCACATCAACGGCGTCATGGCCCACTACAAGGGCAAGATCGTCCAGTGGGACGTCGTGAACGAGGCGTTCGCCGACGGCAGTTCGGGCGGCCGCCGCGACTCCAACCTGCAGCGCACCGGCAACGACTGGATCGAGGTCGCCTTCCGCACCGCGCGCGCCGCCGACCCGTCCGCCAAGCTCTGCTACAACGACTACAACATCGAGAACTGGACCTGGGCCAAGACCCAGGGCGTCTACGCGATGGTCCGCGACTTCAAGCAGCGCGGCGTGCCCATCGACTGCGTCGGATTCCAGTCCCACTTCAACAGCGGCAGCCCCTACAACAGCAACTTCCGCACCACCCTGCAGAGCTTCGCCGCCCTCGGCGTCGACGTCGCCATCACCGAACTCGACATCCAGGGCGCCTCGGCCACGACCTACGCCAACGTGACCAACGACTGCCTGGCCGTCTCGCGGTGCCTCGGTATCACCGTCTGGGGCGTGCGCGACACCGACTCCTGGCGCTCGGACCAGACACCGCTTCTGTTCGACGGCAACGGCAACAAGAAGGCCGCCTACACCGCCGTCCTCAACGCCCTCAACGGCGGCACCTCCGAGCCCCCCACCCCCGGCGCCGGGACGATCCAGGGCGTCGGCTCGGGCCGCTGCCTGGACGTGCCCAACGCCAGCACCACCGACGGCACCCAGGTCCAGCTGTGGGACTGCCACGGCGGCACCAACCAGCAGTGGACCTACACCGACGCGAGCGAGCTCAGGGTCTACGGCAACAAGTGCCTGGACGCCGCCGGCACCGGTAACGGCGCCAAGGTCCAGATCTACAGCTGCTGGGGCGGCGACAACCAGAAGTGGCGCCTGAACTCCGACGGATCCATCGTCGGCGTCCAGTCCGGCCTCTGCCTGGACGCCGCCGGCAGCGGCAACGGCGCCCCGATCCAGCTCTACACCTGCTGGAACGGCAGCAACCAGCGCTGGACCCGCGCCTGAACCGGGGTGTGAATCGATGAAGAGCTACGGCGCGGCTCCGCCCGCCCCTCCTCCGCCAAGGCGTCGCCTGCGGTCCCGGCTCGCCGCCGCACTGGCGACGGCCCTCGCGATGGGCACGCTCGTCGCGGTGAACCCGACGCCTGCGGACGCGGCGACGGTGGACACCAACGCCTGGTACGTCATGGTCAATCGCAACAGCGGCAAGGCACTGGACGTGTACGGCGCGTCCACCGGCGACGGCGCACGCGTCACGCAATGGACGCGCAATGACGGAGCCAATCAGCAGTGGCAGTTCGTGGACTCCGGCGGCGGCTTCTACCGGCTGAAGGCCAGGCATTCGGGCAAGGTGCTCGACGTGGCCGGCGCCTCCACGGCCGACGGCGCCGGAATCCAGCAGTGGGCCGACCACAACGGGACCAATCAGCAGTTCCGCTTGGCCGACTCCGACGCGGGCCACGTCCGGCTGATCAGCCGCAGCAGCGGCAAGGCCGTGGAGGTGCAGGGCGGCTCCACGGCCGACGGCGCCAACGTCGTCCAGTACACCGACTGGGGCGGCGCGAATCAGCAGTGGGAAATGGTCAAACTGTCGTCCGATGGCGGCGGCGGGTGCGGGAGTGCTCCGACGCTCACCAGCGGTACGTACACGATCCAGAGCAGCGGTAAGAGCCGCAGCTTCATCCTCCGGGTCCCGTCCAACTACGACAACGACCACCCCTACCGGCTGATCTTCGCCTTCCACTGGCGGGGCGGCACCGCCAACGACGTCGCGTCGGGC
Source organism: Actinomadura sp. NPDC049382 (assembly GCF_040677125.1). Classification (NCBI taxonomy): domain Bacteria; kingdom Bacillati; phylum Actinomycetota; class Actinomycetes; order Streptosporangiales; family Thermomonosporaceae; genus Actinomadura; species Actinomadura sp. NPDC049382. The sequence goes on along the minus strand of NZ_JBFARO010000020.1, from coordinate 88,755 downwards.
GGGACGAGCGGGAGCGCCTGGTCCTACTACGGCCAGCAGGAACAATCGAACGACAGCGCGATCCTCGTCGCCCCTCAGGGCCTCGGCAACGGCTGGGCCAATTCGGGCGGTGAGGACGTCACCTTCGTCGACGACATGATCCGGCGAATCGAGGGCGGCCTCTGCGTCAACACGGCGCAGCGCTTCGCCACGGGCTTCAGTTGGGGCGGCGGCATGAGCTACGCCCTCGCATGCGCCCGGCCGAACGTCTTCCGGGCCGTCGCGGTCCTCTCGGGCGCACAGATCAGCGGGTGCGACGGCGGCACGCAGCCCATCGCCTATTTCGGAATCCACGGCATCGGCGACTCCGTCCTCAACATCGCGCAGGGACGGTCGCTGCGGGACAAGTTCGTCGCCAACAACGGCTGCACTCCCCAGAGCCCGCGCGAGCCGGCCCCGGGCAGCCGGACGCACATCACCACCGCCTACTCGGGCTGCCGCGCCGGGTATCCCGTCCAATGGGCCGCGTTCGACGGAGACCACATACCGGGCCCGGTCGACGGCTCCCCCAACGAGAGCGGCGTCGCCACCTGGACCAAGGGAGAGATCTGGAGGTTCTTCGCACAGTTCCAGTGACAGGAGCGCACGACGGAGTGGAGCCGGGGTCGTCCTGGTTCCACTCCGTCGTGACCGTTCAAAGCCGGCCCGCACGCCCGCAGAACTCCGTTGCCGTTCGTCTCCAGAACTGTGGTGACGCAGGCCAACGCCTCGCCGGGCGGTCGTCCCTCATCGCTTCGGGCCGCCGTGGTCGGTCAGGACTGCCGCGGGGTGATGTTCACCATCCAGGTGATCCCGAACCGGTCCACGAGCGAGCCGGCCTCGTCACCCCACGACTGCTTCTCCAAGGGCAAGGTCACGGTGCCGCCGGCGGACAGCTCCTCGAAGTAGCCGCGTAGTCCGGCGTCATCGCCGCCGAGGAAGACCGCGACATTGTTGCCCGGGGTGTGGGGCATCTCCTCCCGGACGTCCCACCCCATCAGCGTGAAGCCGTCCGGGGTGCGGAGCGTGGAGTGCATGATCCTGTCGGCGGGCGCGTCGGGTGAGCCGAAGTCGGCGTACGTGCCCATCTCCAGTTCGCCGCCCAAGACGTCCCGGTAGAACTCCATCGCCTGCCGTGCGCTCCCGTTGAAAGCAAGGCAAGGGTTGAGCAGAGAACCCATCTGACGCTCCTTCATGCGAGTGACTTGCGGACAGCCAGGGCCGCGACAGCAGGCACCGCGACGGTCGTCCGAACCTGACAGCACTCGACCGCCGAGATCCGGCCCCGTGGAGCCTGCTTGCGCGCGTAGACCCGTATGGAGTGGCGGCTCAGGATTTCTGAGCCGTCACTGCGTCAAGCCTTTCGATGAATCACGACATCCTTTGTCACGTATTCCGCAGAATCGTCGATGCCCGCCGACTGGCCGGTCCGGCCGGGGACGCAGGCTGCTCAGGACACCTTGATCACGACCTTGCCGCAGGCGTGGCCGTTCTCGACGGTGGCCAGGGCGGCCGGGGCGTCGGAAAGCGGATGGATCGCGCTGATCACGGGTGCGAGGGCTCCGTCGAGGGCCAGCCGGGCGGACCGCTCCAGGTTCTCGCGGTCGAGGCGGCGCTCGACGAACCGCCCGCCGAGATCGCGCACGGACGCGTCGCCCACGGCGATGACGTCGCCGGGACGCCGGGCCAGGGGCGCGACCGTCCGCAGCGGCGCGCCTCCGACCAGGTCGACGATCCCGTCGAAGCCGTCCGGGGCCCGCTCCCGTGCCGCGGCGGCGACGTCCCCGGCGGCGTAGTCGATGAACCGCACCCCGAGGGCCTCGGCGCGGTCGCGCTTCGCGGCGCTCCCGGTGCCGGTCACGCGGAGTCCGCGTGCGGCGGCCAGGCCGGCGACGGCGAGGCCGACGCCGCCCCCGACCCCGTTGACCAGGATCGCGGCACCGGGAGGGAGGTCGAGCTGGTCGAGCACGTCCACCGCGGTCGTCCCGGCCACCGGCAGTGTCGCCGCCACGGTCGCCGACAGGCCCGCCGGGATGCGCGCGGTGTTCGGCGCGGACAGAACCGTCGTCTCGGCGTAGGTGCCGCCACCGGTGAGCGCGAAGCCGAAGACCGCGTCACCGACCTCGAGGCCGTCGACGTCCGCGCCCCGGGCGAGGACGGTTCCCGCCGCCTCCATGCCCAGCACGCGGGGAAACGGACGTCCTCCACCGAGCCCGGGGACCGGACCCGAGCGGAGAAGGTGGTCGAGGGGGTTCACGCCGGCGACGTCGACCCGGATCAGCACCTCATCGCGCTCGGGGACGGGGTCGGGACGCTCGAAGAACTCCTGCACCTCGGGCCCGCCGTGCCCGCCGAATCCCCACGCCTGCCCCATGCTCCGTCGCCTCCCGTGTGACCGGCCCGGTGGTTCCGGGCTCCGCGGCCATCGTCAGCCCTCACATCGATGTCAGGGGCAACCGGTTGAGACGCGGGTCACGGGATCAGGCCGGTCGGGCCACCGGTTCCCGGGCGCGGGCCAGCTCCGCCCGATGCCTGCCGTTCGCCGTGATCAGCTCGTCGAGCGCGTCCCGGGTCTCGATCAGCCGCGCGATGTCGGCGTCGATCCGGTCGCGCTCGCGCGTCATCGCCGCGAACGCCAGCTCGACGACGTCCTGGTCGCCGGGGGTCTCCACGCACGGGAGCACGGTCGTGATCACCCGGCTGGACAGGCCCGCGCCGAACAGTCGCCGGATGAGGGCCACGCGCTCGACCTCGGCATCGGAGTAGTGGCGCTGCCCGGCTTCGGAGCGCGAGCTGGCCAGCAGGCCCTGCTCTTCGTAGTAGCGCAGCGAGCGCGGACTTACGCCGGTACGCCTGGACAGTTCACCGATCCGCATTCCTGCGAGCCTACGCGCGCGGCGAAGCGAATCATCTGGGGAGCGGCCGTCCGCGTCCAGGATGCGCCGCGGGCGCGGGGTACGGGTCGCCCGTCGTCGCCCGGCCATGTGAGGTCGTGGTGCCCTCCCAGGGCTGCATGGGGAGGGGCGACCAAAGGGTGGCCAAGGAGCGACCTTTGAGCCGGTGATGGTCGTCTTTGGACGGCTGTCGGCGCGGACGCGGCTTCCTAGGTTCGAGATCATGAACGTGGAAGCCCCCGTCCCGCCTCCGCTCCCGCGCCGGATCGCGCTGGTGGCGGCGCTGCTACTGCTGTCGCCGATCTGCGCCGAGTACCTCATCGGCTACGACCAGATCATCGGGCGTCCGCTGGAGTTGCTCGGCGGGCTGCTCATCCTCGCCCCGCTGTACGGGACCGTCGCGGTGCTGATCCGTGAGGCCGTGCGCCGTACCGGCCGGGGCTGGCCGACGATCGTGCTGCTGAGCGCCGCGTTCGGGCTCGTCCAGGCGGGGCTGATCGACCAGAGCCTGTTCAACCCGGACTTCGTGGACGAGCCATCCTGGGACCGCGACCGGCTGCCGACCCACCTCCCGGAGCTGGGCCTCAGTGCCAAGTACCTGCTGGTCTTCGTCGCGGGCCATGTGATCTGCGCCGTGCTGCTGGGCGTCGCCGCCTTCGCCCTTCCCCGGCGTTCTGATCCCGTGCCGGGACGGGTTCCGCCGCCGTGGCTGGTGGGTTGCGGCGCCGTGGTGCTGTGGGGCGTCCACCAGTTGGCCCCCGCGTCCTGGACGGGGGTGGCGGTGGCGGCGCTCGCCCTCGCTCTCGCGGCCGTATGCCTGCTGCTGGGTGTGCTGCTCCTTCTGGGTCTCGTCGACCATCGGTTGCGCCGCTCGAAGGAGACCGTCGCGCAGGCAGGGAGGTCCTGAACATGCGATCGCATCCGGATGCCTCAACAACGCTGGCGCGGTCGGTCTGGGCGCAGGGGGCGCTGTACGCGGCGGCGGCGGTGCTGCTGGCCGGCGTCGGCTGGCTGCTCGATCCGCTCGCGAACTGGCTGGTGGGCCTGAAGTGGGCACCGATGCGGGGCCCCGCCGAACTGCTGATCTCCGTTCCCGAGCCGTGGCTCACCGTGGTCCTGATCGGCGTGGGAGCGCTCGCGGGGACGGCCCTGATCTTCTTCGACTCCCTGGAGCAGGTGTCGGTCACCGTGTCCGGCGAGTGGGTGGTCCTGAAGCGGGCGGGCCACACGCAGAAGATCGCTCGCGAACAGGTCGGGCACGTCTTCCGGGAGAAGGACCGGCTGGTGCTGCTCGGCCTCAGGGGCGAGGAGATCGCCCGGGAGAAGTGCGACCTCAACGCCCGGCGCCTGGCCACGGCCTTCACCGAGCACGGCTACACCTGGGTGGACGCCGACCCGTACGAGGACGAGTTCCGGATCTGGTTCCCCAAGACCCCCGAATTGCCCGACCTGGCGAACGCACTGCTTGCGGCCCGCGCGGAGGCCCTGGAATCCTCGGACTCCGGCGACTCCGTCAAGGAACTGCGCCGCGAGCTGGCCCGGATCGGCATCGTCGTCCGCGACAAGGGCAAGCGGCAGTACTGGCGCGGCCCCGGCTCCGTCTCGCGATGACGCGACGGCGGTCGAGCAGGCGGGGGCGGCGGGAAGGCGTTCGATCTTCCTGGCCCGACATGTGATCCTTGTTCCGCGAAGGTGCCGTCCGGTGCGGGCTCCGGCGGCGGTCTGGACGGGACGGTGATGAACGGGAAACGCCTGCTCGACCGGGCCTCGGAGAAATACGGCCCCGCCAGGCTCGGGCACTTCGCCATGACCCAGCTTCTGCTGGGCGTCGGACTGCTGATGGTCTGGCCCTTCGTCTTCGGCGGCATCGTGGACGAGGCCACGGCCACCAGGCACGCCGCGAAAGGCGAAGGGGTTCCGGGCACGTTCACGGCCCACTCGGAGGTGTGCGGAAAAGGCGGATGCAACTGGTACGGCCCGTACACGACCGGCGACTTCTTTCAGCTGACCCTGGAGAGAGTCGAGCTGAGGGGGGACGGCGGCCGTTCCATCCAGGTCGGGGACTCGGTTCCCGCTCTCTACGTCGGCTCGGGGGACTTCGTCCACATGCGGGGCGGGTCGCCGGAGTGGGGGGAGCCGCTCGGCGCCGGCGTTCTCGGTGTCTTCACCGGCGGTCTCGGGACATTGCTGATCTGCATGGTTCTGTGGGGCGTCTACTGGACACGGGCCGCCCCCGCGTCGCGCAGACGAGCGGCCAGGGAACGCGAGGGCTCCGCACTGCGCCGCCTCGCCGACCGGGACCGGTGGGTCTGGTCGGCGCGACCCGGCTCGTCCGCGATCGAGGTGAAGATCGCCAGGTCCGGGGGTCGGACCCTGGCCGGTGCGGTCGGCATGCTCTCGCTGGCGGCGTCGCTCCTGGCGTTCGGTCTGCTCTGGGACGAGTTCAACAAGGAGATCACCCTCGCCGAGCTGGTCGCGGCCTCGTGGGCGCCGGTCTTCGCGATCGTCGTCGCGGGCGTCGCCGTCCAGACGCTCAGGCTCGTGCTGGCACGGCCCCGGATGTGGGCGACCGACGATGAGCTGGTCATCTGGGACGCGCTGCTGCTGTGGAAGGTGCTGCGAATCCCGCGCGCCGAGATCGCGTCGATCCACTACGGCGACGGCCCGCGGCGGCGGGACGAGGAGCACTCGGCCCAGTTGACGCCGTTCCGGGAAGAGCTCAATCTCGTCCTGCGGATGCGGGAGGGCGTCTCCCTTCCCGCGCGCCGGCTGCGGTGGGGGAACTGGTTCTGGGTCCTGCTGACCCTGAGGGATCTGGATCCGCAGACGAGGATGCCTCAGCGGGGTTTTCTCTTCCGCCAGTTGTGTCTTCGGGTGAAGGATCCGCGCAGGGTGGCCGCCGACCTCGACCGTTGGCTGGCGGAGGACGGGACGCTCCCGCCGCAGGCCGTGCCGGTCGATCACCCCCATGACGGCACGGTCCGGACGCACCGTGGCGTCGGCGCGGCGCGCGTCAAGATCAAGGGACGGCTTCCTCAGCCGGTGCTGGCCGAGTTCGCCCACGAGGGCCCGGGGACGCTGCGGGCCTGGCTTCGACGCACCGAGTTCGGCCGGGGGACGCCGGTCATGGTGTCCGGCCCCGGAGGCTCGCCGGCCACGACCGTCCTGGACGACCGGCTGGTGTCCGACAAGGAGCTCACGAAGAGGTACCTGCACGTCGAGGCCGACGGCCCCTGGACCGTCACGATCAGCGGACCGGAACGCGCACGCGGCTTCACCCGCTCGGCCACGGGCACCGGGCCCGAAGTGCTCAGCTACCAGGGGCCGGCCGGAATCGCCGTCGTGACATGCCCCGGCGGACAACCCCACCGGGTCTACCTGCACGGGCCGGACCTCGCCGTCCTGCATCGCTGCGATCCAGTCGTGTCCGCCGACGCGCCCAGCCCGGCGCCGGGCGACGAGTCCCCGCCGAGCCGGAGCACGTTCGCCGTTCCGGCACATGCCGTCCTCCAGGTGAGAACCGCCGAGGCGGACTGGCGCATCGACGTAACACCCCTTGAACAGGCCGACGTGGACGACATCACCGTGCCGCCCACCGGGCACGTCCGGCCGTTCGAGCACTCCCTAACGGGTGCCCGGCCTGCGGTCGTGCGCTACCTGGGCCCGCCGGGGCCCGTGCTGTTCCGCAGCGGAGACGGCTTCGGCCTCCTGCTACTCGACGCCGCGCTGACCCCCGTTCGGACACTCGCCCTCCCGGAGGGCGACACGGAAATCCGCCTCCGGTCCCACTCGCTCCTCCAGGTCACCGGTGGCCACGGCACCTGGTCCCTGCAAGAGGCGCACACCCGCTCCTCACCTCACTGACCGAGCGCATACGCACCGTCGGCCGTGTCACGCGCCGACCTGCGCCAGATGCTCGTCCACGCGAACGGCGAGCAATTGCCCGAGCCGCTTGTGTTCCGGGTACGGCTCAACCAGTCCTACGACGGGCACGCCCCCACGACCTGGCGAGTTGAGATTTCCCGAGCATTCACACGCGGGTGATACCGAGGTGACGGACACGGCGCTCTCCGGGATTCGTGCCGAACGCCCCGGGATCAGGATGTTTCCGCGCCCGCCCGTCCAGAACAATGACGCCTGACAAACGGTCGCCGACCGCACGCGGAGCGTTCAAGATGATCCGCGGCATCGCCGACCTCGGCGGCCGGTCCCGAAGGAGACCTTCATGAACGACACCGACCACCCGCAGCGCGGGACGATCCAGCGGATGGACAACATCGCCATCGTCGTCGACGACCTCCCGGCCGCCAAGGCGTTCTTCGCCGAACTCGGGCTGGAACTGGAGGGCGAGGCGACGGTCGAGGGCAGCGCGGTGGACCGCCTCGTCGGGCTTGAGGGAGTCCGATCGGACATCGCGATGATGCGCACCCCGGACGGCCACGGGCGGCTGGAGCTGACCAAGTACCACTCGCCGCCGAGCCGGGACGGCGACCCGCACGCTCCGGCGAACACGCTGGGCGCACACCGCATCATGTTCGCCGTCGACGACATCGACGACATCATCGACCGCCTGCGGCCGCACGGAGCCGAACTCCTCGGCGAGCTGGTGCAGTACGAGAACAGCTACCGGCTCTGCTACCTCCGCGGCCCGGCGGGCATCCTCATCGCTCTCGCCGAGCAGACCAACTGACCGGTCAGCGGCATCGATCAGGTCTCTGACCAGGTGGTTTCGCGTTCGCGCACCAGGGCGGTCAGCGTCGCGTTGACGGGGGCCTCCCGTCCGATCTTGGCGGCCTCGCGGGGGACGGCGCCGTTGATGAACATGATCTCGCTGACGCGCCGGGCCTCGTGGTCGAGCAGCGCGGAGGGCTTGGCCGCCGGCATCTGGGCGCCGAAGTCGCGGACCAGCGCGACGGGGTCGGTCACGGAGACGGCGACGCCGCGGGCGCGGGCGACGTCCCATGCCTCGGTGGCCGCCGCACGGCTGACCGGGCCGATGTGCTCGTGGTCCATGACCTCGCCGACCGTCAGCCCGGTCAGCGCGCACGGGGCGCTGTAGGCGACGTTGCAGATGAGCTTCTCCCACTGCATCGCGGCTATGTCGGTCACGGCCCGGGCGTCGAATCCGGCCTGGCGCCAGGCGGCGGCGACGCGCTCGATCTCGGCGTGGTCGAGGTCGCCGTGGCCGCCGAAGCGGAGCGCGCGCATCGCGTTGTGGTGGACCTCGCCGGGGCGTTTCACGGACGCGCCGAAGCCGCTCGCCACTCCGACGGCGAGCCGGTCGCCGCCGAGGTGGGCGGCGACCACGTCCGCCGAGCCGAAGCCGTTCTGGATCGTCAGGACGACGGTCTCGGGCGCGAGGAGCGGCCGCGCCTGGAGCGCGGCGGTTTCGACGTCCGCGGCCTTGACGGCGAGGACGACGAGGTCCACCGGCTGCCGGGGCGGGGTCGTGTGCGCCCGCACCGGGACCCGGGTCTCCCCGTCCGGTCCGGAGACCAGCAGCCCGTGCTCGGCGATGGCCGCCATGTGCTCGGCCCATCGGTCGACGACGAGGACGTCGTGGCCCGCCGACGCGAGCCGTCCGGCGTACACCGATCCCATCGCGCCGCATCCGACGACGGCGATCCTCATGGCCCCTCCTTCCGCGATCATGCGACGAGCCGGGCGATCTGCTCGGTGAGGCCGGGCTTCGCCTCGAGTCCGAAGCCGGGGTCGTCAGCGGGATGGATCCGGCCGTCCGCGAGCCGGCAGCCGGGGCCGTAGCCGCCGAACGGCTGGAAGACGCCCGGGTAGGCCTCGCAGCCGCCGAGGCCGAGACCGGTCACGATGTGCAGGTTGATCAGGTGCCCGCCGTGCGGGTACGCCGACCGGCGGTCGATCCCGTGCTCCTCCATCAGCTCGATCATCTGGACGTACTCGGTCAGCCCGTAGCTCAGGCCCGCGTCCATCTGGAACACGTCGAGGCCGGCGCGGACGCCGCCGTAGAGCAGCAGGTTCCGCACGTCCTGGACGGAGAACAGGTTCTCGCCGGTGGCGACGGCTCCCGGATAGACCTCCGCGAGCCGCCGGTGCAGGTCGAAGGCGAGCGGGTCCCCGGCCTCCTCGTACCAGCGGAGCCGGTGGCCGGCGAGCGCCTCGGCGTACGCGAGCGCCTGCGTCCAGCCGAAGCGCCCGTTCGCGTCGACGGCGACCGCGCCGCCGCCGCCCATCACCTCGACCGCCGCCTCGACGCGGCGCAGGTCCTCGTCGAGCGGCAGGCCGCCGATCTTGATCTTCACCGCCGGGTACCCGTCGTCGCGGTAGCCGCTCAGCTCGGTCCTCAGGTGCCGGACGTCGTCGCCGGGACGGTAGTAGCCGCCCGCGGCGTAGACCGGGGCGCCGTCCCAGCCGGGGGCGCGTCCGTACGCTTTGGCGATCACCACGTGCGCCGGTTCGGCGGCGTGCTTGGCGAGCAGGTCCCAGCAGGCGAGTTCGAGGGCGGCGGCCGCGGCGGCGCGGTCGCCGTGGCCGCCGGGCTTCTCGTCCTTCATGGCGCGCTTCAGCACGCGGCCCGGGTCCAGGAGTCCCGTGTCGGGCGCGAGCAGCGAATCCGGGTCGGCGCTCAGCAGGCGCGGGATCATGCGTTCGCGCAGGATGCCGCTCTGCGCGAAGCGTCCGATGGAGTTGAACGCCACGCCGGCGAGCGGGCGTCCGTTCCGGCGCACATCGCTGATCAGCGCGACCAGGGAGACGGTGTGGTCGGCGAAGCTGACCACGGAATTGGTCACGTTCCCCTGAAGGGGGATGGACATTTCTCGAATGTCGACGATACGCACACGCTCTCCTTCTCTTGCACGACGGCCGGCGACAGCGCGCGCACGGGCCCGGCCGGTACAGGGGCCGCGGCGCCGTGCGCGCTCACGGGTTCGCGGGAACGCTCCCCGCGACCGGCTCACGGAGGCTGCGCTTGAGCACCTTGCCGCTGGGCGTGCGAGGCAGCGCGTCGACCAGGTCGACCCGGGTCGGGCATTTGTAGTGTGCGAGCCTTTCCCGGCAGAAGGCGATCACTTCCGGCTCGGTGAGCCGGGCGCCGTCCCTGGCGACGATCGTCGCGACGACCGTCTCGCCCCAGCGCGGATGGGGGACGCCGACGACGGCGGCCTCCGCCACTCCCGGGTGTTCGGCGAGGACGTTCTCGACCTCCACCGGATAGACGTTCTCTCCCCCGGTGATGATCATGTCGGTGATGCGGTCGGTCAGGAACAGGTAGCCGTCCTCGTCCAGATGGCCCGCGTCGCCGGTGCGGAACCAGCCGCCCGCGCGGAAGACCCGGGCGGTGTCGGCCTCGTTGCCGAGGTAGCCGCGGGTGAGCAGGGCGCTGCGCGTCCACACCTCGCCGGTCGCCCCGGCGGGCAGTTCCTTCTCGGTCGCGGGATCGCGGATCTGGATCTCCACTCCTTCGGCGGCGCGTCCGGCGGAGGCCAGCCGCGCGCCTCCCGCACGGTGGTCGTCCGGGCTGAGGAACGTGATCGGCCCGCACGCCTCGGTCATCCCGTAGCTCTGCACGAGGTCGCAGCCGAGCGCCGCCCGCGCCTCCTCGATCACCGCGGGCGGCATCGGGGACCCGCCGTAGATGAGGGTCTTCAGGCTGCTCAGGTCGGCGTCCGCCACCGCCGGGCTCTGCACCAGGGTCTGGACGACCGCCGGGACGCTCAGCATGTGCGTGGCGCGGACGTCCGCCAGCACGCGCAGGACGCCCTCGGGCGAGGCGTCGGTGAGGAAGACCGACCGCGCTCCCCGGCCCAGGCAGTAGAAGAGCCACCCCGTCCCCGAGACGTGGAACAGCGGCGCGGGGACGCTCACGACCGATCCCGGGCCGACCTCCCACGGCGCGGGCGTCGCCAGGTTCGCGGTGATGTTGGCGTTGGTCAGCTGCACCGCCTTCGGCTGGCCCGAGGTCCCGGAGGTGTAGATGAGGAGGGTCGTGTCGCCGGGGTCCGCCGGATGCCGGTCGGCGGTCGTGGGACGCCCGTCGAGCCAGGCGTCGTAGCCGGAGGCGAGCCGCAGGTCGCCTCCCAGCACCACGACGTTCTCCCCGGCGTGCGCGACGTCCTCCTCCGCCAGGCCCAGCGCCCGCAGGTAGGCGGTGTCGGCGACGACGGCCCCCGGCCTGGCGTGGTCGAGGACGCGCGCGAGTTCGGCCGGCGCGAGCCGCCAGTTCAGCGGGACGGCGGGGATGCCGCGCCTGTTCGCGCCCGTCATCAGCTCGGCCCAGACGGCGGCGTCGCGGCCCAGGTACGCGACCGGGCCGCCGGTGTCCGCCAGCGCGTTCGCGACCTGGGCGGAGCGGTGCGCGAGCTCGGCGAAGGTGAGCTGCCTGCCGCCGGCGTTGCCGGTGGCGGGCCGGTCCGGCGCCTCCCGGGCCCAATGGTCGACCATGTCGGCCATCGCGCCGGTGAATCCGCGGTCGTCCATGATGAATGCGCCTCCCACCGAACTTCGGACCGGTTCCGTCCCGATGCCGCCGGCGGGGCGCATCCGGGGGCCGGGACAGCGGTCACCCGTACCTATCATTAACCTGACGTCACTTTCAATAAGGTGTTCAGCGGGCGTCGAGCCGCCGCAGCCCCCGCTCGGCGATCGCGCGGACCTCGTCGTCGAGGTCGCCGAACTCCTGGCCGGCCATCGCGCCCGCCCGCTGCCGGGCGGCGACGCCCTGGGTGATGACCGCGCACTTGAAGTGCGCCAGCGCCTCGTAGAAGGGCAGGTCGGCCATCTCCACGCCGGTCCGGCGGCAGTAGCGGGCGGCGATCTCGGCGCGGCTCGGGAAGCCGGGCAGCGCGGTGACGGCCGGGGTCAGCCGCAGGCCCGGCTCGCCGGGCTCCTGCCAGTAGAAGAGCAGCAGGGCGAGATCGGTCAGCGGATCGCCGAGCGTGGACATCTCCCAGTCGAGCAGGGCCCGCATCCGGCCCGGGTCGTGCGGGTCCATCACGCAGTTGTCGAGCTTGAAGTCCCCGTGGACGATCGAGGCCCCCCGCGACGCGGGCACGGCCTCCGCGACGCGGCGCCCCAGCTCCTCGACCGGGGCCACGGCCGCGGTGCGCGACCGCCGCCACTGGTCGGTCCAGCGGCGCACCTGCCGGTCGAGGAAGCCGTCCGGCCTGCCGAAGCCGTCCAGCCCGACCGACCGCGGGTCGATCCGGTGCAGGGCGGCCAGGACGTCGACGAGCGCGAACGCCAGCTCCGCCCGCTGCCCGGGGCCGTCGGCGTAGCCGTCGGGCATGCGGTCCCGGATGACATGGCCCTGGACGCGCTCCATGACGTAGAACGGCGAGCCGATGACGGCGCCGTCGTCGTCGAGGACGACGCGCGCCACCGGCACGGGGGACGAGGCGAGCGCCCGCTGCACCCGCGCCTCGCGGGCCATGTCGTGGGCGCTCGGCAGCAGTTCCCCGGACGGCGGCCGGCGCATCACCAGTTCCCCGGCGGGGCTGGTGAGCAGGAACGTCAGGTTCGACTTCCCGCCGGCCAGCAGGGTCGCGGTCAGCTCGGTCCAGGCCGCGTCGCCGGTCGCCCGGGCCAGGGCCGCGCCGAGCCTGTCCGGCCGGACGAGCTCGTCCAGCCCTGCCTGCGCCACCGACCCTGCCTGCGCCACCGCCCCTGCCTGCGCCGCCGGCTCGGTCGCCCGTTCGCTCGTCACCATGCGCCCTCGTCTCCTTCCTCGGCCGCGCTCATGCTCCGAAGTCCCAGCCGTTCCCGTTCCGGAACTCGCGGAGCAGCCGCCGCGCCACGTTGACCACGTGCACCTCGTCCGGGCCGTCGTAGATGCGGCCCGACCTGGCGGCCCGGTACATCCGGCTCAGCGGGGTGTCGTCGGTCAGGCCGGCCGCCCCGTGCACCTGGACGGCCCGGTCGATGACGTCGTGCAGCATCCGCGCCCCGACGACCTTGATCGCGCCGATCTCGACGCGTGCGCCGTGCCCGCGGTCGATCTTGCTGGCCGCGTCCAGGGTGAGCAGCCGGCAGGACTGGATCTGCGCCCAGCTCTCGAAGACGTGCCGCTGCATCAGCTGCGTCTCGCCCAGCGGCGCTCCCTTGAGCATGCGGCCGTTGAGGCGGTCGCACATCAGCTCGAACGCCCGCTGCGCCTGGCCCAGCCAGCGCATGCAGTGGAAGATGCGTCCCGGTCCGAGCCGCTCCTGGGCGATGGCGAAGCCCGCGCCGCGCTCGCCGAGCAGGTAGCCGGCGGGCACCCGCACGTCGGTCAGGGTCAGCTCGTAGTGCCCGCTCGAGATCCCGAGCACGGGAGTCTCCCGGACGATCCGGAACCCCGGCGTGCCGGTCGGCACGACGATCAGCGAGAACGCGCGGTGCAGCGGCGCGTCCGGCTCGGTGCGGCACAGCACCGTGGTGAAGGCCGCGTCACCGGCGCCCGTGATGAACCACTTCCGGCCGTTGAGCACCCATTCGCCGTCCACGAGCTCGGCCGACGTGGTGAGCCCGGTCGGGTCCGAGGACGCCACGTCCGGCTCGGTCATGGCGAAGCTCGGCCCCACCTCGCCCCGCACCAGCGGGTCGAGGAAGCGGTCGCGGCACTCGCCCGCCGCGTGCCGGGACAGCATGAGCGAGTCCTGGAGCGTCCAGGTGCCGAGGGCGTACTGGCCGAAGTCCGAGCGCCCCTGCACTTCGTTCACGTAGACGTAGTCGAGGAACGGCATCCCGCCGCCGCCGATGTCCGCGGGATGCCCGAGCGCCCACAGCCCTTCCTTCTTGGCCTGGGCCTGCAGCTCCGCGAGCAGCTCGCGGGACTCGGGGCTCCGCGCGCCGAGCGCGTGCTCGACGGGTTCGACGCGCTCGGTGAGGAACCGGTGCACCGCCCGGCGGAGCGGCACCACGTGCTCGGGCACCGAGAACGCGCTGGTGAGAGTCGATGGATTCATCTGCGGCGGCTACTCGCGCGTGGACAGCATCGACTTGTTCCGGCTGTGGTCGACGTCGTCGAGCGTCGCGGTCAGCAGCCGGTGCGCCTCCGCCGGATCGGCCTCGAAGCCGGGGGTGTCGACGCAGAGCTCGATCATGATCCCGTTGGGGTCGATGTAGTACAGCGAGCGCAGGTAGTCGTGGTCGACCTCCATGTAGGGCTTGACCTCGGCGGCGTCCATCCGGGCACGCACCTCGGCGACCTTCTCGGCGGTGACGTTGAACGCGATGTGGTTCACCCACCGGGGCAGGTTGTTGCCGATGGAGATCTCCGAGCTCCAGCCCTCGCGCTCCCCCGCCCCGTGCAGGTCGAAGAACGCGATGCAGCTGCCGTCGCCCGTGTCGTGGAACGTGTGGCGGAAGAACCCGCCGCTCGGTCCCGCCGCCACCTCGGTGTGGACGAGCGGGAACCCCATCAGCTCCTCGTAGAAGCGCGTGGTCGCCTCAAGGTCGCGGCAGGCATAGGCGACGTGGTGGATTCCTGGGGCCGGCATTGCGTGCACCTCCGAATAGAGCGGGATAAATCTGTCGTTAGTTTCAGTTTTGGACCGCCGGAACGTCCCCGGCGAAGCGCGGAGCGCCGCGGGTCAGCGGCGCATGAACACCGGCGGGCGGCGTTCGGTGAACGCGCGCACACCCTCGTGGAAGTCGTCCGTTCCGTGCAGCAGCGCCTGGTCGCTCGCCTCTTGGCGCAGCACCGCGTCCAGCCCTTGGGGGCCGGCGGCCAGCATGGCCTTGGTGAACGCCACGGCCGCCTGGGGTTGTTCGGCCAGCACGCGGGCTATCTCCATGGCGCGTTCCAGCGCCACCCCTGGCCGCGACCGGTAGTCGGCGAGGCCGACATCGACCGCCTCTGCCCCGCGCACCGGCTCGTCTAGCAGCAGCATCCGCCGGGCCATGCCGTAGCCCACCCGGTGCGGCAGGGACCAGAGCAGACCCAGATCCGCCATGAGCCCCAGGCGCGGGAAGGCGCACCGGAACGTCGCGTCCTCGGCGGCGACCACCAGATCGCAGGCCAGCGCCAGGGACAGCCCGGCACCGACCGCATGCCCCTCTACCGCGGCGACCACCGGCTTCCGGCCCGCCGCCAGCGTGCGGACCGTGCGGTGAAGCGCGACAAGGTTGTCATGGGTCGAGGCGACGGTCGCGTTGTGCAGGACGGCGATGTCCACACCGGCGCAGAACGTCCCCTCGGAGCCGGTAAGGACGAAGGCCCGGACGCCCGGGTCGTCCAGCGCCTCCTCCAGCCGTCCCTGCAAGACGGCCATGGACTCCATGGTGAAGGCGTTCCGCTTGCCAGGCCGGTTGAGCCGGAAGACGCGCACCGCCCCCACGTCCTCGACGCTCACCTCACCGGACGGACGGCCGGTCCCGGACGCCGGAGAAGCCGCCGACGGCGTGCCCTCACGGGGTGCTGACATGGTCACCTCTCCTAGACCGCCGTCCATCCGCCGTCGACGGACAGCGTGCTGCCGGTGACGTAGGTGGAGGCGTCCGAAGCCAGGTACACGAGCGCCCCGTCCAGTTCGTCAGCACGCCCTCCGCGGCCCATCGGGATGGTGCGGCGGATGTAGGCGCGGCCCTGGTCGGTGGAGAACAGCTCCTGGCTCATCTCCGACTCGAAGTAGCCCGGCGCGATCGCGTTCACGCGCACCCCCTCGCGCGCCCACTGCGAGGCCAGTTCCCGCGTGAGGTTGACGGCTCCGGCCTTGCTGGCGCAGTACCCCGCGTGCGGGATGCGCTTGGACCCGACCAGGCCCAGCGCGGAGGCGATGTTGACGATGCTCCCCCCGCCCTGCTCGATCATCGCGAGCCCGGCGTACCGGGCGCAGGTGTAGAGGCCGACCAGGTTGACCTCCAGCAGGCGGCGGAAGTCGTCCGTGGTCTCCTCGGCCACGGTCTTCACATGGGTCGCGCCGGCGTTGTTCACCAGCACGTCGAGCCGTCCCGCCCACGCCCGCGCCCGGTCGACGAGCTCGCGTACCTCGGCCTCGACGGTCACGTCCGCCGTCACCGGCAGGACGCGGTCCTCGCCCAGTTCCCGCGCCAGCTCCTCCAGGTCGCGGGTGCGGCGCGCGGCCGCCGCGACCCGGGCCCCGCGCCCGGCCAGGCACCGGACGAAGCGCCTGCCCAGACCGGACGAGGCACCGGTGACGATCACGCCGCGCCCGGTGAGGTCGAACAGATCGGACTGTGGCTCGGCCACGGAATGCTCCTGACGGCTGGAGGGGTCTTCGGACGTCACGCGGGATCGGCCTCGGCGCTGCCGAGGTAGGCGGCGAGGACCGCGGGGTCGCGGCCGATCTCCTCGGGGGTGCCGACGGCGACGAGGCGGCCGAAGTCGAGGACGGCGATCCGGTCGCAGATGTCCATCACCACGCCCATGTTGTGCTCGATCAGCACCACCGTGAGCCCGAGCCGTTCGTGGGCGTCGAGGATGGCGTCGACCATGGACTCGACCTCGTCGTGCGTCATCCCGGCGACGGGCTCGTCCAGCAGCAGCACGTCGGGCTCGGCGGCGAGGGCCCGGCACAGCTCGACCTGGCGCTGCGTCCCGCCGGGCAGTTCGCCCATCCGCGTGTCCCGCAGCTCGCCCAGGCCGAACATCTCCAGGGTCTGCTCCGCCTTGGCCCTGCTCTCGCGCTCCTCGCGCGCGGCCCAGCCGTACCAGAGCATGCCGCGCAGGATGCCGGCGCGCTGCCGGGCGATGCAGCCGAGCAGCACGCTGTCGAGGACGGTCATGGTGGGGAAGGACTCGACGTTCTGGAACGTCCGCCCGATGCCGAGCGCGTTGACCCGGTCGGGCCGGGAACCGAGGATGTCCCGGCCGCGGTGGCGGATCCTGCCCTCCTGCGGGCGGTAGACCCCGGACACGCAGTTGAACAGCGAGGACTTGCCCGCGCCGTTGGGCCCGATGATGCCGAACGTCTCCCCCTCGCGGATCTCCAGCGAGACGCCGTCGAGGGACCTGACACCGCTGAAGTTCAGGGTGACGTCCTGGAGTTCGAGTACCACGGGGTGCTCGGTGGTGGTCATCGGCTCGCCCTCTCCGCGGTCCGCCGGGCACGCCGCCCGCTCATGTCCTGCCCGCCCATGTAGTAGCGCGCGACCCGCTCGTCGCCGGCCAGTTCGGCGGCCGGGCCGCCGCACACGATCCGGCCGCCCTCCAGGACGTAGCCGTACTCGGCGACCTGGAAGGCCAACAGGGCGTTCTGCTCGACCAGCAGGACGGTGGTGCCCTTCGCGTTGATGGCCAGGACGACGTCGCGGATCTCCTCGACGATCCGCGGCGCCAGCCCGAGGCTCGGCTCGTCCAGGACCAGCAGCCGGGGCTGGGTCATCAGCGCCCGGCCGATCGCGAGCATCTGCTGCTCGCCGCCGGACAGGAAGCCCGCCCGCTGCCCGAGCCGCCGCCGCAGCACCGGGAACAGGTCGAGGATCTCCTCGAACGCCGGCTCCCGGCGGGCGTCGTCGCGGCGCAGGGTGTGCGCGCCGGCCAGCAGGTTCTCCCGCACCGTGAGGTTGGGGAAGACCTGCCGCCCTTCGAGCACCTGCGCCACGCCGCGCCGCACGACGGCGGAGGCGTCCGCGCCGGTGATGACGTCGTCGTCCAGCGTGACCCGCCCGTGGTGGACCGCGCCCTCGTGGTGCTTGAGGAGCCCGGAGACCGCGCGCAGCAGCGACGTCTTGCCGGCGCCGTTCGGCCCGACCAGCGTCACGATCCGGCCGGCGGGCACCTTCAGGGAGACCTCCTCCAGGACGACGCCTCCCGTCCGGTAGCCCACGGTGAGGTCGTCGACGGCGAGGCTCGCCGCCGCGTTCTTCTCAGCCATCTGACCGTCCCTTCCGGTTCTTCCGGCCGGCCGCGTCCAGCACCCGTTCGGAGATGCCGGCGAGCCCGCGCGGCTCGAAGACCAGCACCGCCACCACGGTGAGCCCGTAGAGGAAGTTCGCGAGCACGTCGACGGAGACGCCGCCGCCCGCCGAGGGGGTCGTGCTGATCCCCGGGACGACGCGGGCGAGGAGCGTCACCACCTGCGGGATGGCGGTCACGAAGACCGCGCCCGCGATGGCGCCGCGCAGCGACCCGACGCCGCCGATGATGATCATCGCGAGCAGCTCGACCGACAGCATCAGGTCCCACTGGTCGGGGACCGCGTACGTCTGGTAGGCGACGAGGAGCGCGCCGGCGATGCCCGCGTACGCGGCGGCGACGGCGAACGCCGCGCTCTTCATCCGGGCGACCGGGACGCCGACGACGGCGGCGGTCAGGTCCCGGTCGCGGATCGCGGCGAAGCCCCGCCCCGGCCGGGTGCGGCTCAGGTTGCGGGCCGCCACCGCGGCCACCGCGAGCACCGCGCAGGCCAGGTAGAAGAACTGCTGGTCGCCGGTCAGCATGAACCGGCCGATGATCACGTCGTCCAGCAGGTCGTGGCCGAACAGGACGGCCGACTGCGAGGGCCGGCCCTTGCTCCCGCCGGTGAGCGTCTCCCAGACGTCCCACAGGTACTCGGCGACGAAGAGGACGGCGAGCGTGACCACCGCGAGGTAGAGCCCGCGCAGCCGGGCCGCGAACGGGACGACGAGCAGCCCGACCGCCGCGCTGACCAGGGCCGCGGCCGGGAGCCACACCCAGATGGGCAGGCCCTGGTCGGCGCCCAGCCAGATGGCGGTGTAGCCGCCGACCGCGACGAAGGCGGAGTGGCCGAGCGAGACCTGCCCGGCCATCCCGGTCAGGACGTGCAGGCCGAGGGCGGCGATCGCGTAGATGACCGAGAAGACGGCGATCGCCTGCCACTGCGGCGTGGTGAACAGCGGGACGGCCAGCAGCGCGGCGACCGCCGCGGCGCGCGGGGCGCGGGAGGTCCACGGGCGGGGCCGGCCGCCCGGCGCCGAGGAGGCGCCGGTGCCGGGGCGGGTGGAGACGGTGGAGGTCATCAGATGCGCTCCGCCTCGTGGTGCCCGAACAGTCCGGAGGGCCGCAGCGTGAGCACCAGCAGCATCGCCACGTACGGGAGGACGACGTGCACGCCGCCGTACTCCGCCAGGTAGCCGGAGCCGAGCACCAGCAGCAGCCCCACGCTCATCCCGCCGACGACCGCGCCGGCCAGCGAGTTGAACCCGCCGATCACCAGCGCCGGCAGCGCGCCGAGCGCCGTGTCGACCATGTCCGGCGAGACCCGGCGCGGGAAGGCGCCGAGGAAGACCCCGCCGGCGACCGCCAGCACCCCGGCGATGCCCCAGGAGACGGTCTGGACCCAGCGCATGTTGATGCCCTGCGCCAGGGCCGCCTCATGGTGGTCCGCGGCGGCCCGCAGGGCGAGGCCGTAGCGGGTCCGCTGGAAGAACGTCCACAGCAGCGCCAGGAGCAGCAGGGAGACGGTGATGATCCACACGCCCGTCCAGGAGAGGGCGACGCCGCCGACGCGCAGCACTCCGCGCCCCATCGGCCCCTCGGTCGAGCCCTTCGGGTTGACGCCCCACGACATCGCGACGACCGCCTGCCCCATCACGGACAGGCCGAGCGTCGCCATGATCACGACGTAGAGGGAGCGTCCCGCCAGGCGGCGCAGGATGACCTTCTCGCACACGATCGCGAGCGCCGCCATGCACACCAGGGCGACCAGGACGCCCCAGCCGAACCCGTGGGGGGCGAGCGCGGCGACGATGTAGGCGCTGATCATCACGAACACCGGGTGCGCGAAGTTGAACACGCCGGAGCTCTTGAACACCATGACGAAGCCCAGGCCGATCAGCGCGTAGATGCACCCGAGGGTCATCCCCTGGAAGGCCAGCTGCAGGAAGTTGTTCATGATCGCCTCGCCGGCCCGTCAGCCCTTGGCGCCGTCGGCCAGCCGCCACTTGGCGGCCAGGTCCGTCGCGCCGAAGCCGGTGACCGGCACCGGGATCCCGGTCTTCAGGTCGATCTTGTTGACCCGGGTCTGCCGCGAGGGGATCCGGCTGTCGGGGCCGGACGTGCCGTACTCGAGGTCGGGGCTGAGCCCGTCCGTCGTGACGCTGAGCCCGGTCATGGCCGCGACCACGCCCTTCTGGGTGAGGTCCTTCTTCTCGCAGGCCTTCTCCAGCGCCGCGACCGCGACGGACGCGTCGATCCATCCGGCGATGACGAGCTGGTCGGGCTTGGTGCCGGGCGCCACCTTCTCGACGTTCTTCTTCACCTCGGCCATCGCGGGCACGTTCTCGGTGTAGAGGACGCTGCTGGTCACGACGTGCAGCTTGTCGAGCAGCTTGCCGAGCTGGGGCGCCAGCGCGCTCTCGTAGCCCGAGTCGACGGTCAGCCAGTGGGGCGAGAAGTCCAGCTGGGACGCCTGGCTGAGGATGGGGCCGGTCTTGGAGGCGATGCCGTGGATCCACACGGTCTCCGCGCCCGCCTTCTTCATCTTCAGGATCTGGGCGGTGAAGTCCTCCGCCTTCACGTCGTAGCCCGCCTCGGCGACCACCTCGACGTCCGGGTCGTTGGCGGCGACGTAGCGCACCGCCTTCCGGCCCTCCTGGCCGAACGCGTCGTCCTGGTAGATGACGCCGACCTTGAGCTTGCCGCCGGGCCCGGCCTGCTCCCGCTTCGCCCAGTCCAGCCCGTTGATCACGTACATGGGGAACGGGGTGGTGAACAGGTAGACGTTCTCCAGCTTGATCACCTCGGCCGCGCTCGTCGCGGCGAGGGTGGCGATGTCGTCGCGGGCGATCTGCTGGCTCAGCCCGTAGATGCTCGTCGCGCCGAGCAGCTGCCCGATCATGACGATGTCCTTGACGTTGGCGCGGTACACCTGCACCGCCACGGCCGGGTCGTACTTGGTGTCGGCGCGGACCGAGACGAGCTTGCGCCCGCACACGCCGCCGGCCGCGTTGGCCTTGGCCAGGCGCGCGTCGAAGCCGGCGGCCCCCGCGATCGCCCCCGCGGCGACGGGGCCGGTGTAGCCGTTGAAGAGACCGATCTTGATCTCGTCGGCGGTGACTCCGGCGTCGACCTTCACGCCGTCCTTGCTCGTGGACGCGGCCGGGGTGGCGCAGGCGCCGGCCAGCGCGGCGGTGGCCACCAGGGAGATGCAGGCGAGTCGTGTTCTCAAGGCGCTACCTCATGATTCGCTGAAGGCTGGCGGGGGATGTGACACTGACCTCAGATTTAGCCAAGCATTTACGAAGCTAACGTCAGTGTCAATACTTCAGGAGCGAATTACTGCTGCTCAGCGGAGCGGACGGCCGCCGACCGCAGCCGCGCACGGCGGCGCACGAGGGTCGCGGCGACCCCGGCGAGGACCACGGCGAGAAGAAGCGCCGACTCGCGGAGGCCCGCGAGGTCGTCGATGCCGAGAAGATGGTCGATCGAGACGCGTCCGGTCCCGGTGAAGAGCAGGGCGAGGCCGGCGGTCGCGAAGACCGCGGGCAGTTCCACGCCCTTCCTGCTCTCCCACAGGCCGTTCGGGACGTGCAGCGAGCAGGCCACCAGCATCACGCCGACGACCGTCGCGGCGGCGGCCGGGCCCGCGAACCCGGCGACCAGGGCCAGCCCTCCGGCGATCTCGAGGCTTCCGGCGAGGGCCGCCATGGGACGTCCCGGACGGAAGCCGCCCCGCTCGAAGGCCAGCGCGGTCGCGGCCAGCCCCGGCCCGCCCAGCCGGCCGAACTTCTGCAGCCCGTGCCCGGCGAGGTACAGCCCGAAGACGACGCGCAGCGCGAGCAGGCCGATGTCGGCCGACGCGCCGGTCATGCCAGGCGCGCCTTCGTCCAGTCCGCGACCAGGTCCGCCAGTTCGGCGCGGGCCGCATCGCCCCCGTCCCGGCGGAAGTAGTGGTCGGCCGCGATGACGTGGGACTCCTTGTCCGCGGAGCCGAGCGCCTCCAGGATCGCGTCCGCGTCGCTGGGGAAGACGCCCGTGTCCATGTCCGCGTTCACCACGAGCGCGGGCTCCTTGATGCGGGCAAGGTGCGGCGTCGCGCGGGTCTGCGAGTCCTCAAGGCTCCAGAGGGAGAGCCAGGTGCGCAGCGTGCAGGTGCTCGCGATGCCGAAGACCGACGCGTTGGCGCGCGCGGGCTCCCCGGCGTAGCAGGAGTTGGGCTCGCGCCGCGTCGGCTCGATCGTGGGGTCCACCATGCGCGGATCCGCCCAGGTGCGGTGGACGTTGAACAGGCGATCGTGGAACCCGGCCGCCTTGAGCCGGCGCATCTCGTCCTTCACCCAGCGGGTGATGCGGTGGTTGCGCCGCGTCTGGGCCTCGCGGTACCGGGCGAGGAACTCCGCCGAGTAGGGCGCCGGGTTCCCCTCGTCGAAGAGGCTGAGCGCGGGATCGGTCGAGACCGGGTCCGACTCGTCGACGACCGACGGGTCCATCCACGCCGTGAGCACCTCGGGGCGGCCCAGGTGCGCGGCGGTCGAGATGTACGCGTCGGCCACCGGAAGCTCCTCGACGCCGCGCGCGGGCCGCATGCCCGGGAGCGGCGCGACGTTGGGCTCCCTGGCCTGCGACTGGTAGGCGGCCATCAGCGACCCCCCGCCCGAGTTCCCCAGCAGGACGACCCGCTCGACCCCCGCCTCCTCGCGCAGCCACCGGACGCCGCTGCCGATGTCGACGAGGGCGTGGTCGAGCAGGAAGTGGCTCTCGGCGCCCCGGAAGCGCGTGTTCCAGCCCAGGAACCCCAGGCCGCGCTCGGCGACGAAGTCGGCGAGGTAGTGCTCGGAGAAGTCGACGGAGTAGTGCGTCGCGATCAGCGCGATCTTCGGGGACCGGCCCGACGGGCGGTGGTACACCCCCTGGCACGGGTGTCCCCCGGCACCGGCCCGCTGGGCCGTGGGGGAGTCGAGCCCGACGAAAAGACGCTCCACCGGCATGGCGACACTCCCAAAAGTAAACCTGACGTCGGATTTGGACCTTAGCCCGCGGCCGAGGACGATGTCCATACGCGGAGCGGCACCGATATCAGGCGCGGCCCGTCGGCAACCAGGGAGAACGCGAGCGCTCGTAGGCGGTGATGGCCTCGTTCCGGCCCAGGGTCAGGTCGATCTCGTCCAGGCCGTTCACGAGCCGGTGATGGGCGGAGTCGTCCAGCTGGAAGGGGATGCCGCGGACCCCGGCGGCCGGGCAGTCGATGGATCGTTCCACGACGTCGATGACGATCTCCGTGGCGGGGTCGGCGGTCGCGGCGGCGAGCAGGGCCGCGGCGATCTCGGGCGCCACCTGCACCGGGACCAGCCCGCTGCTCGGCAGGTTGCCGCGGAAGATGTCGGCGAAGCCCGGCGCGACGATCGCCCGGAAACCGTAGTCGCGGAGCGCCCACGGCGCGTGCTCGCGGGAAGAGCCGCAGCCGAAGTTCGGGCCGCTGACCAGGATCGTCCCCCCGTGGTACTCCGGGCGGTTCAGCACGAAGTCCGGATCGCGGCGCCACTTCTCGAACAGGCCGTCCGCGTAGCCGGTGCGCTCGACCCGCTTCATCCAGCGGGCCGGGATGATCTGGTCGGTGTCCACGTCGCCCCGGTCCAGCGGGACGGCGCGGCCGGTGACGACCGTGACGGGCTCCATCAGTGCTCCCGGAGATCGGCGGCGCTCGCCAGGTGCCCGAGGACCGCCGAGGCGGCGGCGGACTCGGGCGACACCAGGTGCGTGCGCGCGCCCGGCCCCTGGCGTCCCTCGAAGTTGCGGTTGGACGTGGACGCGCTGCGCCCGCCCGGCTCGACGGCGTCGCCGTTCATCCCGACGCACATCGAGCAGCCGGAGGAGCGCCATTCGAACCCGGCGGCGCGGAAGACCTCGTCCAGGCCCTCCTCCTCGGCCAGCCCCTTGACCCGCGTCGAGCCGGGGACGACCAGCGCCCGGACGCCGGGCGCGATCCTGCGGCCGCGGAGTACGTCGGCGGCGGCGCGCAGGTCGGCGAGCCGGCCGTTGGTGCACGACCCGATGAAGACCGTGGAGATCCCGATGTCGCGGATGGCCGTCCCGGGTGCGAGGTCCATGTAGGCCAGTGCCCGTTCGGCGGCGGCGCGCTCGGCGGGGTCGGCGAAGGACTCCGGCGCGGGCACGGCCCCGTCGATGCCGGTGGTCTGCGCCGGGTTGGTGCCCCAGCTCGCCTGCGGCCCGATCGAGGCCGCGTCGATGACGGCCTCCCGGTCGAAGACCGCGCCGTCGTCGGTGCGGAGGGTGCGCCAGTCGTCCAGCGCGCGCTCCCAGAGCCGTCCGCGCGGTGAGCGCTCGCGGTGCTCCAGGTAGGCGAAGGTGGTCTCGTCGGGGGCGATCATCCCGCTGCGCGCCCCGGCCTCGATGGCCATGTTGCACACGGTCATGCGCCCCTCCATCGGCAGCGCCGCGATCGCCTCGCCCCGGTACTCGATGAGCGTCCCGGCGCCGCCGGCGGTGCCGATCCGGGCGATGATCGCGAGGGTCAGGTCCTTGGCGGTGGTGCCGGGACGCGGCATGCCGCGCACCGTGACGGCCATGGTGCGCGGCCGCGGCGCCCAGAGCGTCTGGGTGGCCAGGACGTGCTCGACCTGGCTCGTCCCGATGCCGAACGCGATCGCGCCGAACGCGCCGAGGGTGGCGGTGTGGCTGTCGCCGCAGACGATCGTCATGCCCGGCTGGGTCAGGCCGAGTTCGGGGCCGATGACGTGCACGATGCCCTGCCCCGGCGACCCGAGCGGGTGGAGCTCGATGCCGGCCTGCCGGCAGTTGTCGCGCTGGATCCGCAGCTGCCGGGCGCTCAGGCCGTCCAGCAGGGACAGCCCCTCGGCCGAGGTGGGGACGTTGTGGTCGGCGGTCGCCACGGCGAGGTCGGGGCGGCGGACGGCGCGTCCGGCCGTGCGCAGCCCCTCGAACGCCTGCGGCGAGGTCAGTTCGTGCAGGAGATGGAGGTCGATGTAGAGGAGGTCGGAATCGCCCCGCTCGATGACATGACGGTCCCAGATCTTTCCGGCGAGCGTCGTCGGCGCCATCTTCGCGCTCCTTGCTCGGGCCGCCGCGCCCGGCGGGGCGGCCGCGGTTCAGTCGTCGTCGGCCCGCCAGTAGATCGCCCGGTACCAGATCTCGCCGAGCGTGCGCACGGCGGCCTCGTCGTCGATGTCGGCGCCCTCGCCGGCCCCGGCGAGCAGGTCGTAGCAGAACTGGTTGAGCATCGCGACGATGGCCCTGGCCGTGAGCTCGGGGTCGGCGCCGGGGCAGTACCCCTCGCGCTGGGCGCGCCGGACCCCGTCGGCGATGCTCTGCACGGCGTCGTCGCACAGCTCCCGCCAGTGCCCGGCGAACTCCTCGTTGATCATGGCGAGCTGGAAGACGCCCACCATCTCGGCGAGCCGCTCGCGGTAGGTCTCCCAGTGGGCGCGCGCCGACTCCATGACGCGCTCGCGGTGCGGGACCCCGTGCTTGTAGGCGACGACGGCGCGGGCCTTGGCCTCCTCGCGGAAGCCGCCCGCCCAGTGGGCGAGCAGGTCCTCCTTGGAGTCGTAGTAGTTGTAGAAGGAGGCGGGCGAGCGCCCGGCCTCCTGCGCTATGTCGGCGACCGTCATCAACAGGAAGCCTTTACGGGCGATGATCCGACGGGCGGCCGCCTCGATGGCCGCGAGCGTCTTGCGCCCGCGCTGTGTCGGACGGGGGGTCTGTGCCTTCTCCACACCTGAACCTAACATCGGCTTTTGCTCGCTGGACCGCACCGCGCCGCGCACCGGAACGCGGTGGAGGCTCGGCCGCACGGGGCAGATATGAACCTGATGTTAGCATCAACAAAGTGCCCGTCCCGCGCGGGTCCGCGGTGCGGCGTATCCTTCCGGCCGTGGAGCTGCGCTTCGGGACGCGCGAGTCCGATTCGCCCTGGATCGACGCCGTCTGGACCTGCACGAGCGAGCAGGTCACGGAGATGACGTCCGTCGCCGGGGTGCGCTGGGGCCTGGTGTTCTGGGAGCAGGACGGCCGCGCGCACACGACCGTCACCGGGCCCGAGACCCGGACCAGCACGGCGCCGGTGCCGGAGGGCGCGACCTTCACGGGCATCGATTTCGCGGTCGGCACCTCGCTGCGGGCCATGCCCACGCCGGCGCTGGTGGACACGGGCGTCGTGCTCCCCGACACCACGCGCCGGACGTTCCGGCTGGACGGCGCACGCTGGGAGACGCCCGGGCCCGACGACGCCGAGGCCCTGGTCGACCGTCTCGTCCGGTCCGGGATCGTGGTCGCCGACCCGCTCGTCACCGAGGTGCTCCGGGGGCACCGCCCGGACGTCTCGGGGCGCACGGTCGAACGCCGGTTCCGCGCCGCGACCGGGCTGACGCGCGGCGCCGTCCGGCAGATCGAGCGGGCCCGCACGGCGGCCGGGCTGCTGGCGGCCGGCGACCCGGCGGCCGCCGTCGTCGCCAAGCTCGACTACTTCGACGAGCCGCACCTGGCCCGGGCGCTGCGCACCTACGTCGGACGCACCGCCGGGCAGCTGCGCGAGGGCGGCGGAGGCGCGATCGGCCTCGCCCTGGATCAGCGCGCGACGTCGTAGACCAGCTTCAGGATCCCGTTCCGGTAGGTCTCCGACTCCCGGAGCTTCAGCATCTGCTTGTCGCGGTCGGCGCGCGCGAACACGCTCTTCCCGGCACCGAGCAGCACGGGGAAGACCAGCAGGTTGTACTGGTCGATCAGGTCCGCGTCCGCCAGCCGCCGGGCCAGTTCCGCGCTCCCGTGGATGAAGATCGCGCCGCCGTCGGACTCCTTGAGCGCGGCGACGTCCTCGGTCGAGCGCAGGATCGTCGTCGGCCCCCACCCGTCGACGAGGGCGTCGTCGCCCAGCGTGGTCGACACCACGTACTTGGGCAGTTCCTTGTAGTCGGCGTGGTCCGCCGAGCCGGGCCAGACCGGCGCGAACGCCTCGTAGCTGCGGCGGCCGAACATCAGCGCCGTCGTGTCGGCGAGTTCCTCGCCCTTCAGCGACCAGGCTTCCGGGACGAACTCGAGGTCCTTGAACACCCAGCCGCCGCTGCGGTGCCCCTCCCCCGGACCACCGCCGGGCGAGTCCACGACCCCGTCGAGCGACATGAAACCGGTGTAGACCAGCTTGCGCATAGCGTTTTCTCCTCATGTTCCGAGCCTGCTGCCGAGTTTCACACTAGGCCGCGGACATGAACCCGTCTTGGACGGAAACGACACCGGCTCGGCGCGGTGGATAGTAGGGGCCGGGCGACCCTGGGTCCGGGGCTCCGCCCTGCGCCGCGCTCTCGTGCCACATCGAGAACGGCAACTATGATGCCTTGACGTTCTCCTTCGATCTGCCAGGTATTCCAGTACGGCAGGCTCGGACATCGGGCCTCGGGTTTCCAAGGCCGGCTTTCACGGTGTCCTCGGCGGCGAGGGCACTGGGGCGGAAGAGCCATCGGGCCTTTGGTTCGATCAGCCAACCGGTGGCCCTGACGACCGGTGAGGTGCACAGGAGCGTGGCCACCACGGCGGCCGCGACCGCGCTGATCAGGACGCCGGGGAGTGTCTGCGCGAAGACGTTGCCGGCCACCCCGGCGTGAACAAGGGCCATGGTGGCGAACCCGTGCAGCAGGTAGGCGTACATGGTCCTTCTGCCGAACACGGTGAACCAGGTGTACCGGGCGGGGA
The DNA here is from genome assembly GCF_040677125.1 of Actinomadura sp. NPDC049382. Lineage (NCBI taxonomy): Bacteria > Bacillati > Actinomycetota > Actinomycetes > Streptosporangiales > Thermomonosporaceae > Actinomadura > Actinomadura sp. NPDC049382. The sequence goes on along the minus strand of NZ_JBFARO010000020.1, from coordinate 61,302 downwards.
CGACCGTCAGCACGGCAGCGGCCAGAACGACGGCGAGGAGCAGTACGCCCAACTGGATGAGTACTCCTGGGAAGAGCCCGACGTTCAGCCATGCGTAGCCCCTGTCCCAGTAGGTCCAGTACTCGGGGACGTAGCGACCTCCGGTGTAGTAGAAGATGGCGGCACCCACGAGTACGAGCGCACCGACGGCGGGCATTCCAGGTTTCTTCAGCATTTTGAGATGCTTGCGCTGCAACTGGACGCCCAGGACGAAGAAGGGGAGCAAGGCGAACAGGCGACGCAGTGTGAGTTCATGGGGCATCGCGTGGGTGTAGGAGATGATGCTGAGCGCCACGGCGATCGGCAAGGGCCACCGCACCTTGCGCCAGAACGGCACCGTCAGTCGCCAAATGATGACGGACATCAAGAACCACATCAGGTAGGTCGGCAGCAGGAACTGCAGGCTGAAAGCGGCCTGGCCGGTGTACCACGCGAAGACGGAGTAAAGCGTCTCAAAAGTCAGGTACGGAAGGGCGAGGTGGGTGACCAGCCCGTACACCTTGTCGTCGCTGAAGGTGAAGTTGCGCGCCAGGTGGCCCATGATGACGATCAGCAGCGGCATCCTGAAGGTCTGCAGCAGCAGCACCGCGGGCTTCGTCGCCTCCGTGAGCGGGAACAGGGTAACGGTATGCCCGACGACGACCAGGACGACTGCTAGAAATCTGGCGTTGTCAAAGAACGGATCTCGAACCTTGCGGTTCTCGACGGTCTCACCAGCTTCCACGAACAGTCAGCCTCTTTCATCCTGGTCGGCGTGAACGGCCAGGGCGATTCCGGGGACATGGCTTCGCCCGCCGCCCGAGCCCGGGGTGCTGGATACGCGTGTTCGCGCGCTTCCCAAGATCGTGCGGATAGGGCGCGGATGCGATCGCTCTGCTTGCGGGGGTTCGTATTTGCGCTTTTACAGGACGTCACGATCATGGCGCCGTCCACGGCCTGGCATCTCACCGGCCGTATCGAAATCTCGATGGCAGCCGGGTCGCGCAGGATACCCGAAGTGAAGCAGCAGTCAGTTCGTGGAGGACCCGCCGTCCGGCGAACAGCGCCGAGCCGGCCTCGCCGAGGATTCGCTGTTCCCGGTCGGAAGAGGGGCGGGCAGCATTTTGCCGGTACGGCTGTCAGCCGGCGCAGCCTAGAGGTCGGGCGCGATGCAACATCACTTGGCCTGAGGGCTCTCATTCTGCGGCCGCGCCGACTGATCAGCGGCGTGCGGCACCTCGGGCGGCACGGTCGGTGAGGATGAGCGGGAGCGCGAGTGCGGCCAGGGCGGCTCCGATCACGGAGACCCAGGTGAGGGACGTGCCCTGGGCCAGCGCGGCCGCCGCGAGGACGGGCGTGCAGCTGATCCCGAACTGGAAGGCCGACACGGTCGTGGCCCCGGCGAGCGTCGGCGCGTCGCCCGCGATGGCGAAGACGCGGGCGTAGATCGCGGGGTTCAGCACGAAGGCGGCGATCCCGAGCAGGAAGACGGTGGGGATCACCGCCCAGGCTTCGTGGATCGCGACGGCCATGACGACGGAGAGGGCCGCGATCGCGGCGGCGCCGCCGAGGAGGGCGGCATGCGGACGTGCGTCGGAGACGCGTCCACCGATGGACAGGCCGACGAAGGCGCCGATTCCGAAGAGGGCGAGGATCGCGGGGATCCAGAGCGCGGGCACACCGGTGACGTCGGTGAGCATGGCCGACAGGTAGTTGAATGTGATCATGTAGGCCGCGGTGGTCAGGATCGTGATCCCGTAGACGCCCCAGAGCCGCCGTTGCCGGATGGCGGACAGCTCCCGCGACACGCTCGGCCGCGCCGCCGGACGGGGGCCCGCGTCCGCTGCGGGGATCCCGGCGTGGCAGGCGGCGATCCCGGCGAGGGTCAGGGCGACGACGGCCCAGAACCCGCCTCGCCACTGCGTGAACTGGCTGAGCAGGGTGCCCGCCGGACCTCCGGCGACCATGGCCATGCTGAGGCCGCTGACGACGACTCCCGAGGCGCGGGCGTTGCGGTCCGGGGTGACCAGGCTGATCGCGGTGACGGAAGCGATGGCGAAGAAGCCCGCGTAGGCGACCCCCGAGACGACTCGGCTCAGCAGCAGGACGTCGTAGTTCCCCAGCAGCCCGGCGGCGACGCTGACCGCGAACACGCCTTGGGTGGCCATCAGCGCGGTGCGCCGGGGCCAGCGCAGGCTGAGCACGGCGAACGGCGGCCCTCCGATGACGACACCGAGCGCGAACGCGGTGATCAGGAAGCCCGCCGAGGAGAGCGGGACTTCGAGGTCGGCGGCCACGTCCGGCAGCACGCCCGCCAGCAGGAACTCCGCGCTGCCCATCGCGAACAGGCTGAAACCCAGCAGGTAGACGCCGAGGGGGAGCCGCGCGGAGCTTCGGGACGTCTCGGCGAGGTCGGCGGCCATCAGGTCGCGTCCCCCTTGGCTGCGGCTTCGGACAGCTCGCGGTCGAGCAGCCAGCCGGTCATGGCGATGCCCGCCGCACAGCCCGCACCGGCCGCCATGACCACCTGGGCGCGCGGGTTGACCACGTTCCCGGCGGCCCACACCCCTTCGACGGACGTGGCGCCGGCGGCATCGACCGAGACCAGCCCGCTGACCGGGTCCTTCGCCGCGTTCAACGCGGTCAGGATGGCGTCGTGCGGAACCGGGCGGGTCCCGGCGACGATGGCTTCGCAGGGCACCGTCTCGCCGTCGTCCAGTTCGACCACCGCTTCATCGCCGGTGGTCGTAACCCGGGTGACGTGGGTTTCGACGAGGCGTACGCCGTAGGCGGTCAGGCGCTGACGTTCGGCGGTGTCGACCACGGCACCGTTGACGCAGAACGTCACCGACGAGCTGTAGCGGCGCATGAGGGCCGCCAAATGCGCGGATTGCGGAGCCATCGAGCTGCCGATGACGGCGATGGTGCGTCCCCGCACCTCGTAGCCGTGGCAATGAGGGCAGTGATGCACCACGGACGCCCACCCAGCGGCCAGGCCGGGCACGTCGGGCAGCTCATCGGCCAGGCCCGTGGCGACGAGAACCGACCGGGCGCCCAGGGCGCGCCGGTCATCGAGCCGCAGCTCGAACACGCCGTCCTCGGCGCGGCGCACGTCGGTCACCTTCGCTCGCGTCAGGGTCCCGCCGTACCGGGTGAATTCGTCCCGGCCGGTCGCGAGGAACTCCTTCGGCGGCATGCCGTCCCGCGACAGGTACCCGTGCATGTGCGCGGCCGGGCCGTTCCGTGGCTCGCCGCCGTCCACGATCAGCGTCGCGAACTGGGCCCGCGCCAGGACGATCCCGGCCGACAGACCGGCGGCCCCGCCACCGACGATGACGCTGTCCCACACCGTCTCCGCGAGCGATTCGTCCGGACGGTCTGCTGTTGTGTCCATGTGGACCACCTCCACTGACAGCGTCGGGAGGTAGGCCCGAAAACGACAACTAACGTTGCTGTTTCCGGGACACATTGGTTGACTGCGGCGTATGGACGACCAGCCCACCGTCGGCAGCGTGATCGCGCAGATCGCGCCCAGGCTGCGGCGCGCCCGCGACAAGAAGGGCGTCAGCCTCGCCGACCTCGCGCGGACCACGGGCATCTCGACCAGCACCCTGTCCCGGCTCGAATCCGGCCAGCGCAAGCCGAGCCTCGAACTGCTGCTGCCGATCACCGCGGCACTGGGCATCCCGCTGGACGAGATCGTCGCCGCGCCCCGGATCGTCGACCCGCGGGTCCCCCAGCAGCCCACCAAGAAGGACGGGCGGGTGCTGATCCCGCTGTCCCGGCACCAGGGCGAACCGCGCGCCTACAAGCTGATCATCCCGGCGCACGACGAACAGATCCACCTGCGCACCCACGCCGGGCACGAATGGCTGTACGTCCTGCGCGGACGCCTGCGCGTGCGCCTGGGCGACCACGACTTCGTCATGGGCGCCGGTGAAGCGGCCGAGTTCGACTGCCAGATCCCGCACTGGTTCGGCGCCGCCGGCAGCGGCAACGTCGAAGTGCTCAGCCTCTTCGGCAAAAGCGGCGAACGCATCCACCTGCGCACCGGTCACCGCTGACACCGGGCGGATGGGGGGCGGAGGGGCGGACGGGAGGGAACGCCCCTCCGCTGGTCTTCAGGTGCGGTCGATGACCGCGAAGACGACCTTGCCGACGTTGCCGGCCAGGGCGCGGATGCCCCAGCAGCGGGCGTACTGATCGACGATGAACAGGCCCCGGCCCGTCTCGCTCGTCGTGTCGGCCGCCAGCATGTGCGGGAGGCCGCAGGCGGCGTCCTGGACCTCCATCCACAGCGCGTCATCCTCCGTCCGGCTCAACCGCAGGACCACGTCCTCGTCCGTCTCGGACGCCGCGTGCTGAAGCGCGTTGGTGACCAACTCGCTGGCCACCAGACACGGCACGAAGTCGTCCATCCCGTACCCGCCGGTGACCAGCCGCACGAACTGCCGGACCTCCGCGACGACCTTGGGGTCCCGCTTCACCACCATCTCGTTCTGGGCTGCCTCGCCCATGAGCATCTCCTCACCATGTGTGATGTAAGCAACACAGTGAGGCACTTTTCAGCTACGGTGTGGTTGCCGCCAGAAGGTGGCAGACAAAGGAAGATCACTCCCCGTTAAGGCACGTTCCACCGAGAGGCAGGAGCCATGCCCCCGCGACGTCCCCGGCGTCCCAGCGAATCACCAGCCCTCATCGCCTTCGGACGTCAGATGCGCCGACTGCGTGAAGCCAAGGGAATCAAGCAGGAGACCATCGCCCACCTGACGCAGGTCAGCGGTCCGCAAGTTAGCAAGATCGAGAACGGCAAGAAGCGCGCCACCCGCGCCTTCGTGGAGTTCGTGGACGAGTACCTGGAAGCCAACGGCGCACTCATCAACCTCTGGGAGGACCTGAACAAGGACGGCCACCCCGTCCCGATCTGGTTCGACTGGCCCCAGATCGAAGCCGACGCCGCAATGCTGATCACCTATCAGCATTCGGTCATACCTGGCCTGGTTCAGACTCCTGCCTACGCGCTGGCGATCCTGCACGGCAACCAGGAGGCCGCGGACGCTCGGATCAGTCGCCAGAAGATCCTCAAGGACCCAAGAGAAGACGGCTCCTCTCCACCGATCTACGTGATCCTGCTCGACGAGCAGGCGCTTTACCGACAGGTCGGCACGCCCGAGACAATGAGGGAGCAACTGGAGCACCTGGTAGAGATGGGCATGTTGCCCAACATCACGGTTCAAGTAGTGTTGGGAAGTGGCGAACATGACGGCAACATGGGCGCGTTCGTGGTCGCGACGATGGAGGATCGAAGCGAAGTCGCGTACATCGAGACAGCCGTCCGTCCCCTCACGACGGACGACCCCGCAGACATGTCCGTCGTCGCGCGGACCCTGGTCGACCTACGTTCACGGACACTGACAAAAGAAATGTCACGTGAATTCATAAGAAAGGCGGTCCAAGAAAAATGGACCTGAAGAACGCCGAATGGCGCAAGGCCAGCTCCAGCGGCTCCAACGGCGGCAACTGCATCGAGCTGGCTGGGCTCTCCTGGCGCAAGAGCACACATAGCGGCTCCAACGGCGGCGACTGTGTCGAACTGGCGGACGTCGCCTGTGCGTCGGTGGTGGCGGTGCGGGACAGCAAGGACCCGGACGGCCCCGTCCTCCTACTGACCCGCGCAGCCCTCCGCACAGCCCTCCAATCCACCACCACCCCCCACTGACCACCCGGCGCCACCACCCCGCCGGCCCCCTTGAGTAGCGGCGAGTCGTCCCGTCCCCCGACCCGGACGGCCCGCCGCACCCAGCCGTTCCCACGGCTGCCGCCCCCGCAGATCTAACGGAACTTTCACGCATCCTGGTTGAACTCCGGAGCAGAGCGCTGCCGGCAGACATGTCGCGAGACTTCATCAGGAAGGTGACCGAAGAACGATGGACCTGAACAAGGCCAAGTGGCGTAAGGCCAAGCAAAGCCTGAGCAACGGCGGTGAATGCGTCGAACTGGCAAGCGTTCCCGACACTCACTGGCGCAAGAGCACCTACACCGGCTCCAACGGCGGCAATTGCGTCGAGTTGGCCGCCGTCACCGGCGCGATCGCCGTCCGCGACAGTAAAGACCCGGACGGCCCCGTCCTCCTACTGGCCCGCGCAGCCCTCCGCACAGCCCTCCAATCCACCACCGACACCCACTAACCACCCCGGCGCCACCACCCCGCTGGCTCCCTTGAGTAGCGGCGAGTCGTCCGTCCCGTCCCCCCGACCCGGACGGGCCCGCTGCACCCACCCCTCTCACAGGCGAATCCGAGCCGGCGAGTGCGCACCACGTCCGGGTCAGGTTCGGTATTGGTGCTCCGCACCCATGCGTCACTCCAGCGCATCAGCCACGGTCGCCACTCCAAGAAGGGCGTCCTGACGAGCGCCTCGGACATTCCCGGACCGCGGGTTCAGGGCCCGCCGCCGGTGGCGGCGTCGATCGCTTCGAGTTTGTCCTCGTTGAGGACGTAGAGGACGCCGGATGCGACGACGATGCCGCTTCTGACGTCCGAGTCCCGGGTCCAGCGCTGGTGCCCTGTTCGCGCGTCGAAGGCGATGAGCGTGTTGTCGTCTGGCCGGAAGGAGCGGTCCTTGTGGGAGGCGACATAGACCGTGTGCCCCTCGACCCCGGCGAAACCCGCTCCCGAGTCGAGGCGCTTGTGCCATAGGCGCCGGCCGGTCCTGACGTCGATCGCCGCCAGCGAAGTTCGCTCAACGGTGTGGATGAAGCGGGTATAGCTGTCGTTCCAGTCAACGTAGGCAATGCCGCCCGTGGCGAAGAGGCGCCCAGAGGTCTCATCCGAGATGGGGGACTTCCAGAGTTGACGCCCGTCCGAACCTCGGAAGGCGTAGAGAGTGCCGTCTTCGAGCACGTATAGATCCGAGCCCGCCGTGGTCATTTCGGGGTCGTCGACATCATCCGCACCGTCCGGGCTCGGCAGTGCGACGTCCCAGCGACGGCGGCCCGTGTCCGCGGCATATGCGCGGATCCGATATCCGTCTTCGGCCTTGGTGGCCGTGTAGACGTTCGAGTCGCCGGCCGTGAAGGTCGCCACCCGTTCGGTCGTCGCGCGCCAGCCTTCGCCGGATTCGGCCGCCAAGGAGACCAGGACGTTCTCGTCCTCATCCTTACCGGACGTGACCGCGATGATGCCTCGCTCGGTGACCCCTATGTCGGATGTGCAGGCACTGGCGCGGAGCGTCCTAGTCCAGATCCGGGCTCCGGTGGCGGTTTCGACGGCCGACACGCGCGCGCCGTCCTGCCGGTCGCTCTTGTCGATCACCAGGACGAGGCCCGAAGAGCCGGGCCGGGTCGCGCAACTGTCCGCACCCATCGGGATCCGCCAGAGCCGATGCCCCGACCGCGGATCGAGGGCACTCAGCCGCGTCGGGCTCCAGACGACGAGCACGGCGCCGTGACGGCCGACCACCACTTCTCTCTCGCCTGCCTTGGACTCCCAGCGCCGCCTGCCCGTCCGCGCGTCATGAGCGGCGGTCCCGTCCTTCTTGCCGATGTAGACCAGCCCGTCGGAGACGACGGCGGCTCCGACCGCGTCATCGACGGACCACGGCCGGAAACCTCCATCCCGCCCCGAGCCCCCCAGATCCAGCACGGTGAAGACGATCGTGCCCAGCAGCGCTGCGAGCGCCAGCATCGCCCAACCACGTCGCCGGGACCGCAGCGACGCGCGGACGATCGCCTCAGGAGGGCGGGGACGTGAAGCGGCGGGCCTCGGCTCGGGGGCCGGCTGGTGCGGCGGCTCGGTCTCGATCTCCGGGTCCGGCTCGGGTCCCCGCCTCGGTTCCGGCGTCCGGCTCGGATCCGGCTCCGGGTCCGGCTGCGGCTCCGGCTTCGGGGCGGGTTTCGGGCCGGTGTAGGACGAGATCGTGGTGGCGTACTCGTCGATCAGCGTGCGCTGCGGTCCGGCCGTCCAGTCGACCGGTCCCTCCGCGACCGAGTCGGCCAGTTCGGCGAGGATCTCGTCCGGTGCGGGGCGCATGGACGGCTCTTTGGCCAGGCAGCGGCCGATGAGGTCGCGCCGCTCCGCCGGGACGGGGGCCAGGTCGGGTTCCTGTGTCAACACGCGGTGCAGGACCGCGGGGAGGTCTCCGGCCCCGAAGGGCGGGTGGCCGGTGGCGGCGAAGTACAGCACGCCGCCCAACGAGAACACGTCGCTCGCGGGGCCGATCTCCCCGCCGTGGACCTGTTCCGGCGACATGTAGGCGGGTGTGCCGACGAACCCGCCGGTCGTCTCGGTGCCGTCCGCCGCCCGCACGATCCCGAAGTCGATCACCCGGGGCCCGTCCTCGGCGAGCAGGATGTTGGACGGCTTGAGGTCCCGATGGACCAGCCCGGCCGCATGGACGGCCTTGAGCGCCTCCGCGAGCGCCGCCGCCAGCGCGGTGACCGTCCGCCGGGGCAAGGGCCCGCGCGTGCGGACGACGGCGTCGAGTGCGGGACCCGCGACGTGCGCCGTCGCGAGCCATGCGGGGCGGCCGTCGGTATCGGCGTCGATGACGGGGGCCGTATAGAAGCCGCTGACCGCTCTGGCGGCCTCGACCTCGCGCCGGAAGCGCCGCAGGAAGCCGGGGGCGTCGGTGAGGTGAGTGTGGATGACCTTTACCGCGACGAGCCGTCCCCCGGGAGAACGTGCCAGGTAGACGAGGCCCATACCGCCCGCACCGAGCCGGGCCAGCAACTCGTAGGAGGCGATGCGGGCGGGATCCGACGGCGCTAACGGCTCCATTCAAGGGAGCCTTCTGCAGACGTGCGCCGCATGCAACCCATTAGCCGCCTTGATCCCGTCACCGATCCGGCCGCTGACATCCGCACGGCCTGGGACGGCGTCTGGACGGCCGCGATCACGCGGCCGTCCAGAACCGACTCACCAGCTCCTACGGCCCGTCCTCCAAGGGCGCTCGCGTGGGGACGGTCAGGGGAGGGTGGGGATCCTCGGGGCGCTGTCGGTCCAGCCGGCCTGGAGGTACAGGGTCTTGTCGACCTCGCCGGGGACATTGGAAGTGGTGCGCGACATGCTCAGCACGAAAGAGGACTCCGGGTCGATGACCAGGGTGTCGGCCACCTCGCGCATGACCCGCACGTGCAGCCCGACCCCCTTGCGTCCGCGCTCGTCGGTGACCGCGCCCACGGCCGTGACCCCGGGCATGGCGGCGAGCATCCGGTAGGTGGCGGCGCGAACCTTCGGGGGCACGGGGGCCCGGCCTGTGGTGGCTGGGCAAGCGCGAGCATCACGGCGGCGACATCCAGTCAGCCCGAGGGGACGCACAGGAGCAATTCCTGGGCACGGCGGTCGAACCATTCCAGGAGACTGTCGCCGTGCGAGGAGCCGTCCTGGTCATGTGTCACGACCAACGGGTCCGGGGACGGTTGCCCGTTGCCGAGGTCGTAGTAATACCCCTCGGCGGCCTCATCGCAGTGCCCTAGATAGATGCATCGGTCGAACACTCCCGCGCGGAGATCCGCGAGCTGCCAGTCCTCCTCTTCCTCCTCTTCCTCGTCCACGTCTTCTTCGTCGAACTCGGCATTGCGCTCCCGCAGCAGGTCGCCGAGGGTTTCGCCGCCGGAGTCGGTGAACTGCAAATGGGACTCAGGGGACCTCAGCACGGTGTGCACTCCGGCCAGCGCCTGGATCGCGGCGGGAACGGATACGTCCAGCACCGAAATGGGAGGCGAATCCGGCGGGAACGGCCTCTCTCCCCACATCACCTCCAGCCGGGCTCCCTCTTCGGCTCGCGAGGGCAGCGCATCCAAGCTCCTCGGCGCCGTCGAGGAGGCCCGTCGGCCGAAGCGTCGCAGGAATAGGTAGGCGAGTGAGAACTCACCCGACGCTTCCACCAGCGCCAGCCCGAAAACCTCCCGTCGGACGGCGGCCACGAATTGCGGACACGGATCGGCGACCGGAAGCCACACGCGGCTCAGCGCCTCGTCGAGGCTGTATGAGGCGGATATACCCCAGGGGTTCGGGGAGAACGGGACGTCACCGCGCCTACCGAGGAGCAGCAATCCCCGCAGCACTACCTCCCTCTCCTTAAAATGAGGCGCGTGGTCCCGAAGCACCGCTGCGATGGCGTCCGGATCGCTGCTCGCGACTGCCTCAAGCTCTCGCTGCTTACGGAGGAGCCGGTTTTCCCGAGTTGTCGTCACAGGGCCCGAGAATAGCCATGGAAGGGCCGGGATCGAATGCCTGGCCACCGCGCCGTGATCCGGCGATCAGCAGGGCAAGCGCCTCGCCGGAAGGCCGGGCGGCGAGACCGCGCGTCACCAGGTCAGGCCGAGTAGCCCTTCGGTGGGATCAGTGTCGCGAGCTGGTTGAACGAGAGCCAGTAGATCTGGTAGCCCCCGAACGAGGCGGGGTCGGCGATGAGGACGGTGCGCTGCACGTCGTCGTAGCCGATCACGGTGAAGTAATGGTAGATCGTCTGGTTGGACGGGTAGCCGGGCGGCTGGTTGCCGGGCGGGGCCACGATGTTCGCGACGATCGGATAGTTGTTGTCGATGTCGAGCACGACGTCCCGCCACAGCAGGTCGCGCTGCGCCTGCGTGGGCGGGTCGTCGGGCATCTCCTTGGTCTCGTACCAGCCCGTGCCGAGCCGGGCGTTGAGCACCCATGTCACCTGGCCGATGTGGTCCGTGCCGTTCTGCGTGGTGCCCAGTTCGGCGGCCAGGGTCGCCTGGCTCGGCGGCGCGACACGCGCGGAGAGGGCGATGCGGGTGGCTGCGGGCCCGCACCAGTAGCCGGTCTCCTGGACCTGGTAGTCGATCTCCAGCGTGCGGACGGCGGTCGTCCGCGCGGGCTCGACGTGCAGCCGGGTTCCCGGCCTGTTCTGGCCGGCGACCAGGGCCGTTCCGGCGGAGGTCGCATGGCCGGCCACGACCACCGGGGCCGGGGACGGGGGATCCTGCGCGGCGGCCGGTCCGGCCAGGCCGGTGAGGACGGCGGCGGTCGCGACGGCGGTACCCATGGCGGGTGGGATGAGTCTCCTGCGCATCGGGGCTCCTGGGGCGGTCGTCGTGTGGGGATCACGAGGAACGACTGGTCACGCTTTGCGGAGCCGACCGATGATGCCGTCGAGGTCGAGGCGGAACATGCCCTCCCGGAGGACATGGCCGCCCGGCTCCTCATGCCATTCGTGGGGGATGCCGGCGTCGCCGAGGCGGGCGCGGAACTCCCGCTGGCCGGCGAGCACCTGGGTCTCGTTGACATAGTCGGCCCAGTTCACCGGGTCGGGGCTGGTCCCGGCGACCAGGAAGATCCGCTTGTTGAGGTAGCTGGGGATGCGTTCCACGGGGTTGTCCGCGGTGACCCTGGCCTCATCCCACAGCGGCGCCCCGTACACGGTGCCGCCCGCGAGGTCGGCGACCGCGGAGCTGACGTTCGCCCAGTGCACGACGAGGCCCGCGTCGCGGCGCAGGCTCGCGGGGCCGGAGTGGGCGCTGACGGACGCGAAGTGGCCGTAGTACTTCGCCGCGTACTTCAGCGCGCCGAAGCCGCCCATGGAGAAGCCGGAGACCGCGCGTCCGTTGTACTCGGCGTAGGTGCGGAAGTTCGCGTCGATCCAGGGCAGGAGCTGGGCGATGTGGAACGTCTCCCAGTTGCGGGGGCCGACGTTGGAGGAGACGGGGTTGCTGTACCAGCCGGCGTGCCCCCCGTCGGGCATGACGATGATGATGGGCTTGCCGACGGTGATGGGACGGATGCCCCATCGGTCGAAGGCGATGAAGTCCTGGTCGAGGCCGCCGCCATGGAACAGGTACAGAACGGGGTAGCGCCGCCCGCTCGAGTAGTCGCTGGGGAGGAGGACATTGACCCCGGGGTTCCATCCGACCGCGTCAGTGGCGAAACGGTAGTACTTCATGCGGGGGTCGCTCTCGTTGCGTTCGACGATCCGCAGGCCGAACCCGTCACCGGCCGCGTGGGCGGCGGTGGCGGATCCGATGACTCCCGCGCCGCCGAGCGCGGCCGCGGCGGTCACGCCGCCGGCGGTCTTCAGCACCTGCCGGCGGGACATGTTCGATTGGCTCACCCGAACCTCCTGGTGGGGGATTTCCTTGCTCCGTCGGAAGAAGCGGATCCGCCGCCTCGGGGCTCTTTCGGCCGCGGTTCCGCGTCGGCACGCGGGAGACGAATCAGCACGCAGCGGATGGTAAGGGCCTGGCGAACAGAAGGCAGCGGAGGTATTCGGGCCCAGTCGAAATCCCCTCGTGACCGCCGCTCTTTAATCTTGGGCGATGGGCGGCGTCCTGCGCGTTCACTTCAGTGACCGCGATTTTCGGCACGTGCAGCTTGCGAGATCCGCCGATCCGATATGGGAGGCGTTCCTCGGGCTCCACGTCCTCACCACGTCCCTGGCCCGGCTGCCCCGGCGGCTGCACCCGTGGCGGCGCCGAGCGGTGGAACGGCTGCGGGACGACGACCTGCGCGCGGCGTCCCGGCTGCTCCGGGACCTGGCGCCCGCCGACGCCGCGTATTTTCCCGACTTTCTGACCCCCACCGAGTCGGAGGAGGGGATGGCGGCCGCCTTGCGGACGCTGCGCGCCACGCCCGGCGCCCGGCTGGCCCGCGAACTGCGCGAGGCGGCCCGCTACCGGACGCTCCCCGGCTGGACCCGGCGGCTCGCCTCGGGCGACCGCGCCCTGCTCGACCAGGTCGCGGACGCCGTCCTGCACTTCCACACCCGGCTGATCGCACCGGACTGGAGCGAGGTCGAGGCCACCGTCGCCGCCGACTGGGAGCGGCGGATGGAGGCGCTGGAGGGCGGCCCGGTGGCGATGCTGGAGACGCTGGCACCGTTCGTGTGGCGAGACCCCATCCTCACCGCGCCGTACCCGGTGAACGCCGAACTGCGCCTGAACGGACGCGGCGTCCGGCTGATCCCGTCCTTCTTCTGCCACACCGCGCCGATCGCCATCGCCGACCCCAGCCTGCCGCCGGTCGTGGTCTACCCGATCCGCAGCGAGCCCCGGGAGTCCGGCACCGCCACCCGCCACGCGGACGCCCTCGCCGCCCTGCTGGGCAGCGGCCGGGCCCGTGTGCTCAGCGCCCTGACCGTCAGGTTCACGACGGGGGCCGTCGCCGTCCGCCTGGGCATGCCCGCGTCCACGGTGAGCGGTCACCTGAAGGTGCTGCGGGACGCCGGCCTGGTCCACAGCGAGCGGGACGGCACCCATGTCAGGCACCGCCTGACCAGCCGGGGCCGACACCTCCTGATGCCTCCCTGAGAGCCCGGGGAGGGCGCAACTCCACGGTCCCGGCAGAGCGCACATGCCCGGCGCGGTTGTGGTTCCCCGACGCGCGACCCAACCACGCGTGGTGAGGCGTGGGGACGCTCCGTGGCCCCGCCGTGGGGCGGTGGTGCCACGGTGTTCATCGGCTGGGGCGGCGGCCTGGGGTTGGGAAGACTTTGTGGGCGCGTTGTGGGGGGAATTGCCAAATTTGCTGGAGTTCCTCTTCGGTGAGCGGCTCTGTGCGGATCACCGGGTCCGGTGCGGGGAGGGTGCAGCGGCCGTCCATGTGCATGCTGCCGTAGACGATGTAGGGGCAGCGGCCCGGTGACTGGTAGCCGTGGCCGCGGGGGCTCACCTCGACGACCGCGTCGCACCACTGGCAGCGGCACCACCATTCCCAGTGGACCGACAGGTCGAAGGGTTCGAGGGGGATGAATCCGACGCGCCGGACGGCGGCGGCCACGTCCTCGGGTACTGACGGGTCGGACAGGTAGCGCTGGCCGCGCTCCCATTCCGTCCGGACGGCGGTGGCCGCGGTCATGTAGGGCTCGCCGGTGGCGGCCTGGCGGCGGCGGATGCGGCGCTGCAGGTTGCGGGAAGGGCGACGATGGGGGTCGGCGGTCACGACGTCCTCCGGCGGAGTCCTACGCGCACCGCTGGACGGCATGGGCTCGGGTACCACGCGTCGTCCATGGACGCTTCGTCGTCGGCGCACCAGCGGCGTAGGCGCTCAGTGCTCAGACGGGCAGGCGTGGCTTGCCCGCGCAGGAGGATACCGCCCTGTGACCGCATCGCGCTGGAGAGTAACCAAAACCGGTCCCTCGCGCTGGTCGGAAGGACCGGTCCCGGTTCAGAAGCCGATGGCCTCGCGGAGCAGCAGGACGATGCCGCGCCCCGGCTCGGGTTCGGCGTTGAGGATGAGGACGCGGTTGAGGGCGCTGGGCTGCCCGTAGACGCCCATGGCCCGCTGGTTCTCAAGCGGGAGGCAGTGGTCTTCGACACGGCGCAGCGCCGTGTCCAGGTCGGGCACGACCTTCTGCGCTCCCACGATCCAGATCGCGCGCATCGCGGCGCCCGAGTAACCGGCCAGTTGGCTTCCGCTGGCCGAGCCGGCGACGAGGGATCCGGTCTCGGTGACCGCGGCGACGCTGCCCACGATGACGTCGGGGCAGGCGATCATCCGCCACAACTCGTTCAGCTGGGTGGCACGGTCCATGGTCCTGCTGCGCGCCTTGACGGACGCGTATCTCCCGCTTCCGTTGATGTCCTCGTCGATCCCGGACAGGCGGAGGGTCTCGCTGGCCCCGGTGAACACGTCCGCGCCCTCGGGAATCAGCTCCTTGACGCGCTCGCGCGCGGCGGCGGCGTCATCGAGGATCTCGACGGTGAAACCGTGCGCGGTCAGCGCGGCGGCCGCCCGCTCCAGGCGCTGCGCGGGCGCCGGGACGGTGAAGGATGCTTCCGGCGTTGAGGTGGTCATGGTCTTCCTGAGCCTCCGGGTGATGTGCTGGTCTCGGTGGTTCGACAACGCGGCCGTCCGGAATGTGAGGCGGCGGACCGGCCTCACATTCCGGGGCGCCGTCTTGTCGGACAGGTGAGGACGGAAGCGACCGAGGGAGCCGCCGGCACCATGACCACCCGAGGGCGGGATCCGCTCGATCCGGGTCTGGACGCGATCATGAGAGAGCGGCGCCAGCTGATCAATCTCGCGTACCGGCTGCTCGGATCGGTGGCCGAGGCCGAGGACGCCGTCCAGGAGACCTATGCCCGCTGGTACGCCATGTCGCGGCAGCAGCAGGACGCCATCCAGTCGCCGGGCGCCTGGCTGACGACGGTCGCGAGCCGCATCTGCCTCAACGTGCTCAACTCGGCGCGCGCGCGGCGCGAGACCTACGTGGGCGAGTGGATCCCCGAGCCGCTCCCCGAACGCGCGGAGTGGACCGGCGGCGTCCCCGCCGACCCGGCCGACCGGATCACCCTGGACGAGTCGGTCAACCTGGCCTTCCTGGTCGTGCTCGAATCGATGACTCCGGCGGAGCGCGTCGCGTTCATCCTGCACGACGTCTTCTGCCACTCCTTTGCCGAAGTCGCCGAGATCGTCGGCCGCACGCCGGCGGCCTGCCGCCAGCTGGCCTCGTCGGCGCGCCGCCGCATCCGCACTGCGCAGGCCCCCGCGAGGACGACCGCCCCGCGCGCCGAGGTCGTCAGGGACTTCAAGCGGGCGTGGGAGGCCAAGGACATCGACGCCCTCATCGGCCTGCTCGACCCGGACGCCACGGCGATCGCCGACGGCGGCGGCCAAGCCGTCGCCTTCCTGGACCCCATCGAAGGCGGCGAGCCGATCGCGCACGCTTGGGTCGAACTGGCCAACCTGAGGCCCGCCAACATGGCGCTCTTGGAACGCACGGTGAACGGTCAGCCCGGCCTAGTGGCCCAGGAGGACGGCGTCACCGTGACGGTGTTCGCCTTCGACGTCGTCGGCGACCGCATCAAGCACATCTGGGTAATGCGCAACCCCGAAAAGCTCCGCCACTGGACGGTCGGTTAGCGGGTCTTCTGTACGTGGGTGGTGTCGGCGTCTAGGACGGTGCCGTCGGTGCTGGTCGGGGTGAGTTCCGGTATTGGGTCGCCGTGCTGGTCTACGAGGGTTGAGTGGGCCTCGCCTGGGGCGAAGGCGTGGCGTTCTCCCCACTGCCGCAGGGTGAGGACGACGGGGAAGAGGTCGCGGCCTGCGTCGGTGAGGACGTACTCCTGGCGGCGGCCGGACGGCGCGGTGCGCTGGTCGAGGAGCCCGTGGGCGGTGAGCTTGCGCAGGCGGTCCGTGAGGATATTGCGGGCGATGCCGGTGCGTCGCTGGAACTCGGTGAACGAGCGTGCGCCGTCCATCGCGTCGCGGACGATGAGCAGGCTCCACCTGTCGCCGACGAGGTCGAGCGTGCGCGCGACAGGGCAGGTGGGGTCCGTCCAGTCGACGTCCTGAGCGCGCGCCATGACCCCTCCCGATCGGTTGCGGATTGAAACCATCATGCCGTACGGTCCAATTGGTTGCAATTTGCTACTAATCGGCTTGGAGGGGCGATGGGCGTGTGGCGGCGGTTGCTGCTCGCGGTGGTGTGCGGTGTCGCGGTGGCGAGCATCTACGCCGCGCAGCCGGTTCTGGAGCCGATGGGACGCGATCTCGGTGTGCCAGCACGGCACACCGGGTGGATCATCGCGGTCGGGCAGGTCGGTTACCTGGCGGGGCTCGTGCTGCTGGTGCCGCTCGGCGATGTGGTCGACAGGCGCCGGCTCATCGCCGTGCACCTGGCACTCACCGCCCTCGGCATGATCGTCACGGCCTCGGCGCCGGCCGCATGGGTCGCGTTCGCGGGGTTCGCGGCGGCCGGGGTGTTCGCGGTCGTGGTGCAGACGACGGTGGCCTACGCCGCGTCCGTCTCGCCGCCCGGCGAACGCGGACGGACCATCGGCGTCGTGACCTCCGGCGTCGTGGTCGGCATCCTGGGCGCGCGGGTCGTCACCGGCATGCTCGCCGAGGTGTGGAGCTGGCGGAGCGTCTACGCCGTGCTCGCGGTCCTGTCGCTCGGGCTCGCGGGCCTGGTCCTTGCCGTCCTACCGGCGGAAGAGCGTCGCGATCGGACGGGGTACGGGCAGGCCGTCGTCTCGCTCGGCGGGCTGTTCGGGCAGCGCGTCTTCCTGACCCGCGGGCTCATCGCGTTCTTCCTGTTCGCCTCGTTCGGCAGCCTGTGGAGCGGACTGTCCCTGCCGCTGGCGAGCGGGTCGTGGCACCTGAGCGAGAGCCAGATCGGCCTGTTCGGCGTCGCCGGGCTGGCGGGCGCGCTCGGCGCGGCACGTGCGGGCAGGTGGGCGGACGCGGGACGGGCGGCACCGGTCACCGGTCTGGCACTCGTCCTGCTCATCGTCTCGTGGGCGGCGATCGGGCAACTGCCGTGGTCGCTGTGGCTCCTCGGCGTCGGAATCGTGGTCCTCGACTTCGCGGTCCAGGCCGTGCACGTGAGCAACCAGCACGTCCTGACCGCCGCGTATCCAGATCGCACCAGCAGCGCCATCGGCGGCTACATGGTCTTCTACTCGCTCGGCTCCGCCTTGGGCGCGGCCGCGACCACCGCCGTCTTCGCCTCCCACGGCTGGACGGGCTCCAGCCTCCTCGGCGCCGCTTTCGCAACGTGCGCGCTGGTCGCCTGGACATCCGCCAGGCGTCCACACGTGCCGCGCGTTGCTCGTGAGCGCGTCGAGGTGCGACCGTTGCGGCGAGGGGGTGTGCGATGAAGTCGGGCGGAGCCAGCCGGACGGCGGTCTTCGTGTGCCAGGGGCGCGCGGTGGCGGACGGCAGGCTGGCCGCGGGGCGGTTCAGCGATCCGGTGGCAAGGCGACTGCTCCGGCCGGACGAGCTGGAGCCGGTCGAGGCGGCGCGGGACGAGGCCGCCGCCGAGCGGGCCGGCGGCCGGGAGCGGTGGGCGGTGGAGTCCGTCCGCGCCTGCGCCGAGGTCGTGGTCCCCCGCACGGTGGTGATCGACGAGGCGGTGACCCGCGCCGTGACGGACCGGAACGGCATGCAGGTGGTCCTGCTCGGCGCCGGGCTGGACGGCAGGCCGTGGCGCCTGCCCGCTTTGGAGGCCGCGACGGTGTTCTGCGTCGATCACCCCGCCACGCAGGCCGACGCCCGCGAGCGTGCCGCCGGGCTGACGCCGGTGGCGGGACGGCTGGTGTTCGCCCCGGTCGACCTGACCACCGAGCCACTGGACGCCGCCCTCGAGGCCGCCGGGCATGACCGGGCGGCGCCGACCGTCTGGGTCTGGGAGGGAGTCGTGCCCTACCTGCGCGAGCCCGAGGTCGCCGCGACGGCGACCGCGCTGGCGGGACGGTCGGCGCCCGGCAGCGTCCTGCTGGTGAACTACCAGGTGCCTTCGCTGACGGCCGCGCTCGGCCGAGGCGTGCTCAACCTCGTCGCCCGTGCCGGCCGCGTCGAGACGGCCACGGCGGACGAGCCGTGGCGCTCGGCATGGAGGCCCGCCGAGATGGCCGGCCTCCTGGCGGCGCGGGGCTTCGCCGTCGAGCGGGACGCCGACCTGCTGCGCCTCGCCCGTGAGATCGGATCGCCCGCCGCGCACAGCCGGTCGCTGCGCAACGGCCGGGTGGCCGTGTCAAGGATGCGGGGGTAGCAGGGCGCGGAAGGTCGTGCCGGTGTCCGGGGCCGTGCGAACCTCCACGTGGCCGCCGCCGGCCCGGACCAGGGAGTCGACGATGGCGAGGCCCCGGCCCGCGCCGCCGCCTCTGTTGGCGCGGGCACGGGCCTCGTCCGCGCGGACGGATAGGGTGCGTCCGGAGGACCGAGTTATGACCCTGCCGAGTGATACCGACGATCTGCCCCGTATTCCGTTGAGTCGGAGGCGGGTGCTGCGTGGTGCGGTGCGGCTGGCCGACCGGGACGGCGTCGACTCGCTCACCATGCGCAAGCTCGCGCAGGAGGTCGGGGCGGAGGCGATGTCGCTCTACCACCACGTCGCCAACAAGGAGGCCGTGTTCGACGGCCTGGCGGAGATGGTCCTCGAAGAGGTCATGGAGGCCGTGGGCAAGGTCGAAGCGCCCGACCCGGCGGAGGACTGGCGCGCGGCCCTGCGGGCGCGGGTCCTCGCGGCCCGGGAGGTGCTGCTGCACCACCGGTGGGCTCCGCAGTTGCTCGCGACCCGCACGAAACCGCTCGTCATCGCCTACTACGACCAGGTCGTCGGCATCTTGCGGGCGGGCGGGTTCTCCTTTGATCTCGCGCACCGCGCGCTGCACGTCCTGGGCAGCCGCGCCCTCGGCTTCACGCAGGAGTTGTTCCAGCCGGACGCCGCCCAGGGCGTGGACACCGAGGCCGCCATGGCGGAGATGGGCGACCGGTTCCCGAACATCGTCGGGATGCTGGCGGACGCCGTACACGACGATCCGGACGGCACGCTGGGCTTCTGCGACGACCAGTTCGAGTTCGAGTTCGCGCTGGACCTGATCCTGGACGGGCTGGAGCGGCGCCGCGCCGCCGGTTCGTAACGCCGACCGAGTGACCTCCATCGGGTGACCCTTTCTTCAGCGAGCCCCTTGACTCTCTTACGGCGTACGTTAGCCTTACATAGTACGACAGACTTACGACGTACGACGAAGACAGGCACGGGACTCCATCACCCCCCCCGAAGGGAACCCGCCATGAAGGCTTGGAGCTGGCACCGTTACGGTCCGCCGTCCGAAGTCCTGACGCTCGTGGACACCGACGAGCCCGGCGTCGGCCCGGACGACGTGCTCGTGCGGGTGCGGGCGGCGTCCGCCAACCCCTACGACTGGCGCCACGCGATGGCCGACCCGAAGCTGGCACGGCTCAGCGCCGGGCTGCGGCGGCCGAAGCCGGGGCTGGTCCTCGGGGCCGACCTCGCCGGCGTCGTCGAGCGGGTCGGCGAAGGGGTGACCCGGTTCCGGCCCGGCGACGCAGTGTTCGGGGAGGTCAAGCTGGGCTCGTTCGCCGAGGCCGCCGCCGTCCCGCAGGACCGGCTGGCCGCCAAGCCCGCGCGCCTCACCTTCGAGCATGCGGCGTCGGTGTCGATGGCCGCGCACACCGCGCTGCAGGGGCTGCGCGACTACGGCCGGATCGCCGCCGGGCAGCGGGTCCTCGTGAACGGGGCGTCCGGCGGGATCGGCACGTTCGCCGTCCAGCTCGCCAAGGCGTTCGGGGCCGAGGTCACCGGCGTGTGCAGCACCCGGAACGTCGAGCTGGTCCGTTCCCTGGGTGCGGACGACGTCGTCGACTACACCCGCGAAGACTTCACCGAACGGGACGGGCGCTACGACCTCGTCATGGACATCGTGGGCAACCGGTCGTTGGCGCAGCTGCGGCGTCCGCTGGTCGCGCGCGGGACGCTCGTGATCGTGGGCGGCATCGCCTCGGCTCGCGGCAGGCTGCTCGGCCCCGCCGCCCTGGGGCTGCGAGGCGTCCTGGTCTCGCCCTTCGTCGGCCAGCGCATCGCCAACGTCAGCTGGAAGCCCAACTCGTCCGACCTTGAGTTCCTGGCGGAGCTGATGGAGAGCGGGAAGGTCACGCCCGTCATCGATCGGACCTACCCGTTCGCCGAGGTCCCCGAGGCGCTGCGGTACATCGAACGCGGCCACGCTCGGGGAAAGGTCGCCATCTCAATTGGCGATGGCCAGGGTGAGTGAGGCGGCGGCCAAGGCCAGGAAGGCGCCGGGGAAGGCGATGTTGTAGAAGACCCTCGCCCGGACGTGCGCGGCCACCGCGATGACGAAGAAGGCGACGAGCCCGGCGGCCGCGGCGATGCCGATGACGTGCAGGCCGAGCAGTCCGAGGACGAGCCCGGCGGCGCCGGCGCCCTTGAGCGCGGCGAGGAGCGGGAGCATCGAGCGCGGCACCCCGACCTCCGCCGAGTTCGCCAGGACGAACCGGGCCTTCGCCAGGTCGGCGACGACGATCGCGGCGTTGATCGCGACCGTGATGAGCGTGACGGCGATGTACGTGGTGGACATGGTCAGTCCTCGATGTGGAGCAGCGCCAGCCGCCGGGGGTCGGCGACGACGTCGTAGCGGACGATGAGGCCGTCGGCGATGTGGAACACGAGGGCGGCGCGCGGGCGGCCCGGGCCGACGGCGATGCCGGGCCGTCCGTCGATGCGGACGAGGCGTGCCCGCACGGCGGCGGAGCGCATCGCGCGGGTCTCCTCGACGACGGCCTCGAGCCCGTGCACCCGCTGCGGGGCGCCGGGGCGCAGCACCTGCGGGTCGGCCGTCCTGACCACGTCGGGATGCAGGACCTCGACCAGGCCGTCGATGTCGCCCTGCTGGGCCGCCTTCATGAAGGCGGTGACCACGCGCTGGGCCTCGCCCGACTCCGCGTCCGGCCATTCTGTGCGGCGGACGCGGCCCCGGGCGCGGCTGGCCAGCTTCTTCGCCGAGCCCGGTGTCGTGTCCAGGATGTGGGCGATCTCCTCGAAGGGCGCGCCGAACACGTCGTGGAGGATGAGCGCGACGCGCTGCGGAGGCGTCAGCTCCTCCACCACCACCGTGAAGGCCGCGGTGAGCTCGGCGGCGAGCAGCGCGACGTCCTCGGGGTTCTCGCCGGTCGCGGGGGTCGGGAGTTCCTCGGGGCTCCGCGGGGTCTCGTGGGTGCGGCGCAGGACGTCCAGGCAGAGGCGGGTCACCACGGTGGTCAGCCACGCCTGTGTGTTGCGGATGTCGGCCGGGTCGGCGCGGGCGTACCTGGTCCATGACTCCTGGACGACGTCCTGCGCGTCGGCGTCCGACCCGAGGATGCGGAACGCCACCGCCAGCAGATGCGGTCGCTCGCGGTCGAAGGCCGCTGCCTGGTCGGTACTCACGTCCCCTCCTGTCCTTCGTGTTCGTCTACACACCAGACGCACCAGGGCCGCCGAAGGTGACTCACCCCGGGCTAGGTGCGCAGGGTTCGCGCGACGAGGAGGGCGATGTCGTCCTCGGCCTGCCTGTTCCCGGTCATGAGCCGGATGACGGTGGTGCAGAAGTCGTCCAAGGGCGGCTCAGCCTGGGCCAGCGCCGTGCCCAGGCGCTCGATGCCCGTTTCGATGTCGGCGTCGCGGGTCTCGATCAGGCCGTCGGTGTAGAGGGCGATGAGGCTGCCTTCGGCGAGATCGACGGTGAGCGGCTCGTAGTCGCCGATCCCCAGCCCGATCGGCAGGCCGCCCGGCGGGCGCGGGAAGGCGACCTCGCCGTCCGGATGGACGATCGCGGGCGGCGGATGCCCGGCGGTGGCGATCGTGCAGAACCCGGACGCCGGGTCGTACACGGCGTAGACGCAGGTCGCGCCCGCCGGGTCGAAGGGGGTGCGCTCCTCCTCGGCCTGCCGGACGACCAGCCGGTCCAACTGGAGGAGCACCCGGTGCGGCGGCAGGTCCAGGTAGGCGAGGGTGCGGACGGCGGTGCGCAGGCGGCCCATCGTCGCCGCCGCGTTGATGCCGTGGCCGGTCACGTCCCCGACGACCAGGGCGATCCGGCCGCCGTCCAGCGGGATCGCGTCGTACCAGTCGCCGCCGACGCCGACGTGCGCGTCGGACGGCAGGTAGCGGGAGGCGACGTCGACCGCGCCGCCGCCGGTCAGGTTCCGCGGCAGCAGGTTGCGCTGCAGCGCGAGGGCGGCGGCGTGCTCGCGGGTGTACTGGCGGGCGTTGTCCAGGCTCAGCGCCGCCCGCGCGGCCAGTTCCTCGGCGAGGACCAGGTCGTCGCGGGTGAACGGCGTCCGGTTGTCGGTGCGGACGAACACGGTCACGCCCAGGATGTCGCCGCGCGCCTTCAGCGGGACGACGATCAGCGTGTGCATCCCGGTGGCGGCGATGACCCGGGACCGGTCCGGGTCGACGTCGAGCCAGCCGCCGGGCGAGGTGTCGAGCACCGGCTCGAAATGGGACCGGCCCGTGTCCAGGACGCGGGTGAACGGCGAGGCCGGCGGCACGTACACCGGCTCCCCGATCGGCCACATCGACTCGGGGACGCCGTCGTGGATCGACGCCGCCCCCGCGCGGCGGAACACCGGGACGCTGTTCTCCGACGAGGTCAGATGCTGCAATGGCTCGGCGTCCGGCAGCACGGACTCGGCCAGGTCGACGGTCACGAAGTCGGCGAGGTCCGGGACGGCCAGGTCCGCCATCTCCTGCGCGGTCTGCCGGACGTCGAGGGTCGTGCCGATGCGGGTGCTGGCCTCGCGCAGCACGGCGAGGCGGCGGCGGGCCCGGCTGTGGCTGATGTCCAGCGCGACCGAGCACACGCCGAGCGGCCGGCCGTCCACGCCGTCGAGCCGGAAATGGGAGATCGACAGGGTGACGTCCTCGCGGCCGTCGGGCGAGGTCCGGTGCACCTCCTCGTCGAACAGCGGGACGCCGTCGGCGAGCACCCGGCTGACCGCCTCCACCGCCGCCCGCGTGTCGATCCCGGGCGGCGGGTCGGTGAGCCGGCGGCCGACCCGGTAGTGCGGGAACACCGGCTGCAGGCGCTCGGCCGCCGTGTTCACCCAGACGCACCGGAGGTCGCGGTCCCAGACGAGCAGGGCGAGGGGCGAGCGCCGCAGGAGCGGTTCGAGCATCGAGGACATGCGGTCGGACGCGTCCTCCACGGAGCCCATGCAGACCAGCCAGGACGGCCGCTCCCCGGCGCCGTCCAGCCGGAGGACGTCGGCGTGCACGACGAGCGCGCCGCCGTCGCCGCCCCGCACCTCCAGCAGCCCCGACCAGTGCTGTTCCGTCCCGTCCGGCCAGGTGGGCTGCCCGGCGTCCGGGCCGCGCGGCGGGAGCAGGCGCACCTCGCCGCGGCCGAGATCGGTGTCGCCGTGGCCGAGGAGTTCGCGCGCGGCGCGCGTCCAGCCGGTCACGGTCCCGTCCGCGGCGAGCACGGCGACCGCGTCAGGTCGCCCGCGCGGCGCCCCGCCGCCGGCCGTGCTGTCGGATGTCGTCATCGTGGCCCCCGTCCGATGTGAAGACCCGGCACCTCTGGGCAATGCCCCGATACGGAGAGTGAGCGACATCTGATCATTAAGGAGTCCCCATGGGGATGGACGTCGGGACACGGCCGCTGGAGCGCGGCCCGGAGGCGCGCGCGGTCGTTCTCACCGTCAACGGCCGGGAGCGGCCCGTGCGGATCGAACCCCGCGTGAGCCTGCTGGACGCGCTGCGCGAGCATCTCGGGCTGACCGGCTCGAAGAAGGGCTGCGACCAGGGCACGTGCGGCGCCTGCACGGTGTGGGTGGACGGCCGCCGCGTGCTGGCCTGCCTCACCCTCGCGATCGCCTGCGAAGGACGCGAGGTCACCACGATCGAGGGCCTGTCGGACGGCGACCGCCTGCACCCGATGCAGGAGGCGTTCATCGCCCGGGACGCGTTCCAGTGCGGCTACTGCACGCCGGGGCAGATCATGTCGGCGGTCGCGCTGCTGGAGGAGGGCCGCGCCGCCGACGACGGCGAGATCGCCGAATGGATGAGCGGCAACATCTGCCGGTGCACCGCCTACCCGAACATCCGGGCCGCGATCCGCGACGTCCGCGACGCGAAGGGCGGCGCGGGGCGGTGAGGGCGTTCGACTACGCGCGGGCGGACGGCGTGGACACGGCGATCGCGGCGGTCGGCGCCCACCCGGCCGGCGCGTTCCTCGCCGGCGGCACGACCGAGGTCGACCTGGTGCGCCAGAACGTCCTGCGCCCTGACCTGCTCGTCGACATCAACGACCTGCCCCTGGACCGCGTCGAGGACCTCCCCGACGGCGGGCTGCGCATCGGCGCGCTCGCGCGCATGAGCGGCGTCGCCCGCGCGGCCGGGGTGGTGGACAGGTTCCCGCTCATCGCGCAGTCGCTGCTGCTCGGCGCGTCCGCGCAGCTGCGGAACATGGCGTCGATGGGCGGCAACCTGTGCCAGCGGGTCCGGTGCGGCTACTACCGCGACGCCGTCTCGCCGTGCAACAAGCGGGAGCCCGGCAGCGGCTGCTCGGCCATCGGCGGCCTCCACCGCGGGCACGCGGTGCTCGGCACCAGCGACCTGTGCATCGCGACGCACCCGTCCGACGTGGCGGTGGCGCTGGTCGCCGTGGACGCGGTCGTCCGCACGCGCGGGCCGGGCGGCGAGCGGGGCATCCCGATCGACGACTTCTTCCTGCTCCCCGGGGACACCCCGCACCGGGAGCGTCCGCTGGAGCACGGGGAGCTGATCACGGCGATCGAGGTGCCGCCGGTCCCGACGGCCCGCCGGTCGGTGTACCTGAAGGTCCGCGACCGCGCGTCCTACGAGTTCGCGCTGGTCTCGGTCGCCGCGGCGGTGGACGTCCGGGACGGCGCCGTGGCCGAGGTGCGGCTGGCGCTCGGCGGGGTCGCGACCAAGCCGTGGCGGGCGCGGGCCGCCGAGCGGAGCCTGCTCGGCGGGCCCGCGACGCCCGGCGCCTTCGCCGAGGCCGCCGCGCGGGAACTGGCGTCGGCCGAGCCCCGGCCGCAGAACGCCTTCAAGGTCGAACTGGCGCGCCGGACGATCGTCCGGGCGCTGACGATGCTGACGAACGGGGATGACCGATGAGCGGATCCATCGGACGGGAGGTCCCGCGGGTCGACGGCCGGGAGAAGGTCACCGGCGCAGCGCGCTACTCGGGGGAGATCGCGCTGCCCGGCCTCGCGCACGCGCGGATCGTCGGCGCGCGGGTGGCGGCGGGGCGCGTCGCCTCGATCGACACGGCGGAGGCGGAGCGCGCCGCCGGGGTCGCCGCCGTGCTGACCAGGCACGACCTGCCCGAGGTCGCCAAGGTGCCGCTGGTGCCGTCCCTGATGGGCGGTCCGGCGCCCGGCGAGACGTTCTTCCCGATGCAGGACGACACGGTCCACTACGCGGGCCAGCCGGTCGCGATCGTCGTGGCCGACGGGCTGGAGCAGGCGCAGTACGCCGCGTCCCTCGTCCGGGTCGAGTACGCCGAGGCGCCGTCCGTCACCGTCGTCGAGCAGGGCCGCGCGGACGCCTACGAACCCGAGAAGATCTTCGGCGGCTTCATGCCCGCCCAGCTGCGGCGCGGCGACATAGAGGACGGGCTCGCGGCGGCCGACGCGCAGATCGACACGGTGTTCCGGTTCGCCGCCAACCACCACAACGCGCTGGAGCCCATGACCACCACCGCCGTGTGGGACGGCGACCGGTTGACCTTGTACGACTCGTGCCAGGGCATCAAGGCCGTGCAGCTGACGGTCGCCGCCCTGCTCGGCATGTCGCCGTCGAAGATCCGGGTGCTGACGCGGTTCGTGGGCGGCGCGTTCGGGTCCAAGGCGATGGTCTGGCCGCACGTGACCCTCGCCGCGCTGGCCGCCCGGCACGTCCGCCGGCCGGTCCGGCTCACGGTCACGCGCGAGCAGATGTTCACCTCCTGCGGGCACCGGGAGGAGCAGGAGCAGCACATCGTGCTCGGGGCGCGGCGCGACGGGACGCTCACCGCGATCCGGCACCACAAGATCTCCGTCACCTCGCCGTTCGACGACTGGGCCGAACCCGCGTTCGGCGCGTCGTCCCAGGTGTACGCCAGCCCCGCGTTCGAGGGCGTCCACCGGCTGGTGCGCGGCAACACGATGACGCCGACGTTCACCCGCGGGCCCGGCGAGTCCGCCGGGATGTTCAGCCTCGAATGCGCGATGGACGAACTCGCCTACGAACTCGGGATCGACCCGGTCGAGCTGCGGCTGCGCAACATCAGCGACGTCGACCCCAACACCGGCCACCCGTGGTCCAGCAGCGGGCTGGCCGACTGCCTGCGGCAAGGAGCGGAGCGGTTCGGCTGGGACGGCCGCGACCCCGCGCCCGGCGTCCGCCGCGAGGGCGACTGGCTGATCGGGACCGGCATGGCCACCGCCGCCTACCCGGTGGCGTTCTTCATGCGCACCCAGCGCGCCCGCGCCCGCCTGTACTCCGACGGCACCGCCGTGGTATCCACCGCCGCGCAGGAGTTCGGCACCGGGATGACGACCGTCCTCACCCAGGTCGCCGCCGACGGCCTCGGGGTCGGCCTCGCGGACGTGCGGCTGGAGTACGGCGACACCGACATGCCGACCGCCGGGTCACCCGTGGGCTCCAACGGCGCGATGATGGTGAGCGCCGCCGTGCACAACGCCGCCGTCGCCGTCCGCGACCAGATGATCGCCGCGGCCGTCGGCGACCCGGACTCGCCGCTGCACGGCGCCGACCCCGTCACCGTCACCGTCGCGGACGGGCGGATGACCGCCTCCGGCGGCGCCGAGACCTACCGCGACCTGATGGAGCGGCACCTCATGAACGACGCCGAGGCCATCGGCGGCTGGGACCCGCCGCCGCTGGACACCCCGTGGGGGCTGCTGACGTTCGGGGCCCAGTTCGCCGAGGTCGCGGTCGACGCCGACCTCGGGCTCGTCCGGGTGCGGCGCATGACCGCCGCGTTCGCGCCGGGCCGCGTCCTCAACCCCATGACGGCGCGCAGCCAGCTCATGGGCGGGATGCTCTGGGGGATGAGCCAGGCCCTGCTCGAAGGCACCCGCATGGACACCGGCCTCGGCCGCTGGGCCAACGCGAGCCTCGGCGACTACCTGGTGCCGGTCAACGCCGACGCGCCCGCCGTCGACATCGCGCTGATCGAGGTGGACGACCCGGTCACCGGCCCGCTCGGCGTCAAGGGCGTCGGCGAGATCGGGCAGGTCGGCTCGGGCGCCGCGGTCGCCAACGCCGTCTTCCACGCGACCGGCGTCCGCGTCCGCGACCGCCCGATCACCGCCGAGCACCTCCTCAACGGCCTGGCCGGCGCTCCGCGCCGCTAGGAGCCGTGGGCGCCGGCGCCCGCGTCCACCGGGTCGGGTGCGCCCTCCGGGTCGCCGAGCTGGCGCACCTCCCGGTAGACGCGCCCGCGCAGCCGGGCGAACTCCGGCAGCTCCTTCGTGCTGAGCTGGTCGCGGGGGCGCGGCAGGTCGACGTCGACGATGCCGCGGACCCGGGTGGGACGCGGGGTCAGCGCGATGACCCGGTCGGCCAGGTAGACGGCCTCGTCGATGTCGTGCGTCACGAAGACGACGGTGACGCCGTACTCGTGGCGGAGCTTGAGGGTCAGGTCCTCCAGGTCGGCGCGGGTCTGCGCGTCCAGCGAGGCGAACGGCTCGTCCATCAGCAGGATCTGCGGTTCGTACGCGAGGGCGCGCGCGATCGCCACGCGCTGCTGCATGCCGCCCGACAGCTGCCACGGGTACCGGCGGCCGGCGTCGGCGAGGCCGACGGCCGCGAGCGAGTCGCTGATCAGCGCCTGCCGCTTCTTGCGGTCCAGCCGCTTGCGCCGCAGCGGGAAGGCGATGTTCTCCTCGACCGACATCCACGGGAACAGCGACCTGCTGTAGTCCTGGAAGACGATCGCCATGTCCTCGGGGGTCCGGTCGATCGGCCTGCCCTCGACGCGGACCTCGCCGGTCGTGGCGGGCATCAGCCCGGACAGGCAGCGCAGCAGCGTCGTCTTGCCGCAGCCGGACGGGCCGACCACGCACACGAACTCGCTGCGCGCGACGGTGAAGCTGATCTCGTCGATCGCGTGCACCGCCTGGTCGCCGCCGCCGTAGACCTTGCCGAGGCCCTCGACCTCGAGCATCGGCGCTTCGTTGCTCATCAAGACGCTCCTTTTCGTGCCCCGTGGTGCCAGCGCAGCGCGCGGCGCTCGATGACGCCGAAGGCGAGATTGAACAGGTAGCCGAGGACCCCGAGCAGCACCATCCCCGACCACATCTCCGGGATCGCGAAGGTGCGCTGGGCCTCCAGGATGAAGTAGCCGATCCCGCGGGTGCTCGCGACCATCTCGCTGATCACCATCAGGATCAGCGACAGCGACAGCGCGACGCGCGCCCCCGCGAAGATCTGCGGCGCGGCGGCCGGCAGCACCACGCGCACCAGCCGGTCGCGGCGGCCGACGCGGTAGGCCCGCGCGCTGTCCAGCAGGCCGGGGTCCACGCCGCGCACCCCGTCGATGGTGTGCATCAGGATCGGGAACAGGCTGACCATCAGGATGATGAACACCTTCATCGACGTCCCGACGCCCAGCACGACGATGCCGAACGGGATCAGCGCGGGCGGCGGGATCGCCCGGACGAACTCGATGACCGGCGCCAGGGCCGTGCCGAGCTTGCGCACCAGGCCGATGAGGATGCCGAGCGGCACGCCGATGAGGATCGACAGCGCGAAGCCGGAGAACATGTTGGTCAGGCTCGGGACGACGTCCGAGCCGACCCGGTCGAACAGCCACGTCTCGCGGAACACCGAGAGGATCTGGGTCAGCGGCGGGTAGAAGATGTTGGCGCTGCCGGCCGACCACAGCCCCCAGCCGAGCAGGACGAGGACGGGCGCGGCGATCTGCACGCCGAGAAGCACTGCGCGGCGGCTCACTGGACGACCTCCTTGGCGCGCTGCGACGGGTGCCACCGGAGCAGCCGCCTCTCCAGCGCGACGAACACGAGATTGAGCAGCACGCCGAGCAGCCCGGTCGCGATGATCAGCGCGTACATGAGCCGGTACTGGCCGCCCGCCTGCGCGACGGTGATCGACTGGCCCAGCCCGGGCGACCCGATCACCAGCTCGGCGGTGACGCAGAGGATCAGCGCGGTCGTCGACGCCACGCGCAGCCCGGTGGCGATGTAGGGCACCGCGCTGGGCAGCACCACCGACAGCAGCCGGTCGTGCGGGCGCGCCCGGAACGCGCGCGCCGTTTCGAGGGCGACCGGTTCGACGTCGCGCATGCCGTAGATGGTGGCGATGAGGACCGGCCAGGCCGCGGCGAACGCGGCCAGGAAGACCTTGCTTTGCAGGCCGGTGCCGAGCACCAGGACGACGAGCGGGATCAGCGCGACCGACGGGATCGGACGCAGGAATTCGATGACGGCGTTGGTGGCCGCCCGCAGCAGGCTGTTCGAGCCGATGGCGACGCCGAGCAGCACCGCGACCGCCACGGCGATGCCGAAGCTGATCGCCCAGCCCTGCAGGGTGCGGCCGATCGCGGTCCACAGCTCGGTGCCCCCGGCCAGCCGGGCGAGTTCGCCGAGGTCGCTGGAGATGCGCGGGAACGTCCGTTCCGGCAGCAGCCCGGCGATCGTGGAGAGTTCGAGGACGGCCAGCGTCGCGGCGAGCCCCGCCGCGCCGAGCAGGCCGTCGGCGAGTCTCGGCGAGCGGGCGAGCCGCCGCCTCCTGCCGGGGACGACTGACGTCGACATGGTCGAGGTCCGGGTCAACGGAAGCTCCTTCCGGATACGGCCCCGCCGCGTCCGCAGCGGCGGAACGGCCGACCCTGGCCACACGCGGGGGACGTCGGGCACGTCGGGACACCGCGAACCGTTCGGGTGGCGGGGTGGCCACCGCGGGGCTTCCTTCAGCCCTATAATGACGGTATTAAGCATGATGATTATCTGTCAAGGCATGGCGGCACCCGCCCCGCCACCTCGCTGACCGGCCGCTATCCGACCGACGATCTGGAGAGCAACCCGATGAGTCGTCCCGACCACACCGACCGCACCGAGTGGCGGCTCTCGCGCGCCGAGGCCATCGCGCGGGAGATCGAGCGCAAGATCATCGACTCCGCGCTGCCCGACGGCAGCAGGCTCGGCACCAAGGAGGACGTCCGCCAGGAGTACGGCGTCGCGGTCGGGACCGTCAACGAGGCCGTCCGGCTGCTGGAGACGCGCGGGGTCGTCTCGGCGAAGCCCGGCCCGGGCGGCGGCCTGTTCACCCTGCGCGCCCCGAGCCACGTGCGCATCAACCACCTGATCCTCGGGCTGCGCGAGAACGGCGACACCAGCGCGAACTGCCTGGCGGTGCGCGACGCGCTGGAGGAGCCCATCCTGATGGACGCCGCCGCCCACCGCACCGACGAGGACCTCGCGGACCTCCGCGAGCTGCTGGACCGCATGGACGAGCAGCGCACCGACGCCGCCGCGTTCCTGCGCGCCAACTGGGCGGTGCACCGGCGGCTGGCCGACATCACCCCCAACCTGGTGCTGCGCGTCATCTACACCACGATGCTCGACATGATCGAGAACGAGATCGAGCACGTCAGCTCCGACGACCTCTTCACCGCCAGCAAGACCTTCCGCACGCACGTCGCGCTCGTCGACGCCGTCGAGTCGCAGGACCCGGCGCGGGTGCGCCGCGCGGTGCGCCGGCACACCCCGCCCAAGACGACCCTCAGCTGACCGGGGGCGGCCGCCCGGGCGCGCCGAGCCGCGTCCCCGGTCCCCCGGACGCGGCCCGGCGCGAGGCCGCGCCCGCGGGCCGTCCCGGCTAGGCGCGGTGGCGGATCCGGCCGTCGACCGCCGTGGCCAGCACCGGCAGGTCGCGCAACTCGTCGGACGGGCACCGGGTCGGGTCGGCGCCCAGCGCGACCCAGTCGGCGCGCATGCCGGGACGCAGCACGCCCACGGCGTGGTCGTTGAACGCGGCGTAGGCGGCGTCCGCCGTGTACATCCGCAGGGCCGCCGCCACGTCGAGCCGCTCGTCCGGGCCGAGCGGGCCGCCGGACGGCGGATGGTGGCGCGTCACCGCCTGCCAGATCCCGCGCAGCGGCTGGAACGGGGTGACCGGCGAGTCCGAGCCGCCGGCCAGCCGGACGCCCGCGCGGTGCCAGGTGGCCAGCGGGGTGGCGGCCGCCGCGGCCTCGGCGCCGAGCTGGGCGATGAGCCGGTCGGCGAACTGCTCCTGCATCGTCGGCTGCGTCGCGACGACCACGCCGAGCCGGCGGGCGTCGGCCATGTTGCGCTCCGACGGCGTCAGGTACGCGTGGATGGCCTGGCAGCGCAGCGGCTTCACCGGGGCCACCCGGTCGGCGTGGTCGAGCACCTCGAACAGCAGGTCGAGCGCCCCGCCGCCGACGGCGTGCACGCCGAGGGACCAGCCGTGCGCCACCAGCCCGGACGCGAGCGCGCGCATCGAGTCGGGGTCGAGCAGCAGCTGCCCGTGGTCGCCGCACCGTCCCGGCCAGGGCTCGCGCAGGTAGGCCGTCCCCAGCGAGCCGCCGCCGTCCAGGAACACCTTCACCGGGCCCAGGCGCAGCATGTCGTCGCCGAAGCCCGAGCCGACCCCGAGGCCCGACAGCCGCGCCACCTCGTCCTCGACGGAGGCGCCCGCGAGCTGCAGCGGCATCGCGGTCACCCGCAGCGGCAGCTCGCCGTCCGCGCGCATCCCCTGGTAGGTGGCGAGCTCCTCGGGGCGCAGCCCCGGCTCGATCACCGAGGTCAGCCCGGCGGCCAGGGCGCGCTCCGCCGCGGCGGCGACCGCGGCGCGGCGGGCCCGGTCGTCCTGCGGCGGCACGTGCCGCCGCACCAGCTCGATCGCGGGCGGCTCGACCAGCTCGCCGGTGAGGCGTCCGGCGGCGTCCCGGCCGAGGCGGCCGCCGGGCGGGTCGGGCGTGCCGTCGGCGAGGCCGGCCAGGGCCAGCGCGGCCGAGTTCGCCGCGCCCTGGTGGCCGCAGCGCAGGATCAGCACCGGGCGGTCGGGGCACGCGCGGTCGAGCTCGTCGCGGGTCGGCAGCCGCCGCTCGGCGACGTCCTCGACCTCCCACCCGTCCGCCGAGACGATCCAGGGCGCGGCGGGGTGGGCGTCGGCCCAGGCGCGGGTCGCCCGGAGGATGCCCTCGATGCTGCGCTCGCCCTCCAGGTCGAGCAGGACGTGCGCGAGGCCCGTCCACAGCAGGTGCATGTGCGTGTCGATCAGTCCCGGCAGCACGGTCGCGTCGCCCAGGTCCAGGACGGGCGCGTGCTCGCCGAGCGCCGCGCGCGCCTCGTCGAACGAGCCCGCGGCGACGACGCGCGCGCCGCGGACCGCGAGCGCCTCGCCGCGCGGCCGATCCGCGTCCATGGTGAGCACGCTCCGGGCCCGGACGATGTAGTCACCCTGAAGATTCCTCATAACGATTGTACGTTATCAGGGGGTCCCTCTCGGCGAACACCGTTGACCTTCCCCGCGTATTGATGATAATCGTTCGGGTTTAAGTGGCGGCAGACGCCGCTCCACTCAGAGGAGTGAGCCATGATGAGAACGATCCGACGGCGCCGACTCCGGGTGGTCGTCGCGGCGCTCGCCGTCGGCCTGGCCGCCGGCTGCGGCTCGGGGGGCACCTCGGCCGGCAAGAGCGACGCCGACGGCGTGACCACGGTGAAGGTGGGCCTGATCCCGATCACGGACGTCGCCCCGCTGTACCTCGGCGTCCAGAAGGGCTTCTTCAGCGCGCAGAAGCTCAAGGTCGAGCCGCAGCTGGCCGCGGGCGGCGCGGCGATCGTCCCGGCCGTCGTCAGCAACAGCAACCAGTTCGGCTTCTCCAACAACGTGTCGCTCATCATCGCCAAGAGCAAGGGCGTACCGCTGCAGGCCATCACGCCGGGCGTCGGCATCGCCCCCGGCAAGAACGAGGCCTGCCAGGTGCTGGTCCCGGCGAAGAGCCCGATCCGCGACGTCAAGGGCCTGGCCGGCAAGACCGTCGCGGTCAACACGCTCAACAACATCGGCGATGTCACGATCCGCGCCGCGCTGGAGAAGAAGGGCGTCGACCCGAGCTCGGTGAAGTTCACCGAGCTCGGCTTCCCCGACATGGTCACCGCGGTCGAGACGGGCCGCATCGACGCGGCCTGGGAGTGCGAGCCGTTCGTCACCTCGCTGCTGGAGCGCGGTGCCCGCACCATCCTCAACAACTACGCGGAGACCCACCCGAACCTGGCGATCGCCTCGTACTTCACGTCGACGGCCTACGCCAAGAGCAACCCCGACGTGGTGCGGCGGTTCGACGCGGCGGTGCGCCAGTCCCTGGAGTACGCCAACGCCCACCCCGAGGAGGCGCGCAAGATCATCCCGACCTACGCCAAGATCCCCGCGGACCAGGCCGCGCAGATCAAGATGGTCGACTGGCCGGCCGCCTTCCAGCGCGACTCGCTGGAGGAGCTGGTGCGCCTCACCCAGAAGTACAAGCTCATCGAGAAGCCGGTCACCCTGGACGACCTGATCCAGGAACCGAAGTCCTGACCCGAACCGAAGAAGGTGGGCCGGATCCGATCGGATCCGGCCCACCTTTTCGCGTTGCCTACGGCGTTTAGCTCACGGTGCCGGTCGCGGACACGGTGCCGAGCCCCTCGACGTGCACCTCGACGCGGCCCGGGGTGAAGGGCGCCGCGGCGGTGGCGCCGCCGGCGAGGACGACGTCCCCGGCGCGCAGCGCCATGCCCTGCCGGCGGGCGATCTCCAGCAGCGCGGGCAGCGCCCGGTCCGGATGCCCGAGGATCGCCGCGGTGGAGCCCGTCTCGACGACGGCGCCGCCGACGGAGAGCCGGACGGCGAGATCGCCCAGGTCCGCGCCGAGCGGCCGCCAGGGGCCGACGACGAACCCGGCGGACGAGGCGTTGTCGGCGATCACGTCCGGCAGGCTGAACCGGAAGTCGCGGTAGCGCGAATCGATGATCTCCAGCGCGGGCGCGACCGCGTCCACGGGGATCTCCTCGTCGTCCGGGGCGACGTCGCGGGCGATCCGGTAGGCGATCTCCGGCTCGACGCGCGGATGGATGAAGCGCCCCAGCGCCACCTCGCCGCCGTCGGCGACGCGCATGGCGTCGGTGAGCCGTCCGACGATCACCTCGGAGACGCCCATCTGCGCCATCTTCGCCTTGCTGGTGAAGCCGAGCTTGAGCCCGGCCGGGCGCTCGCCCCGGCCGAGCCGGCGGGCGATCACCGCGTCCTGCACGGCGTACGCGTCGGCGGGCGTGAGCCCGGCGGGGAGCTGCTCGACCGCGGTCGCGGTGTGCTGCGCGGCGTCCAGCCGCTCCGCCGCCCGGTCGAGGATGTCGGTCCCGGTGGTCATGTATCGGCCCTTTCGGGGGCGCGCCGGTGGATGCGTCCGACCGCCGGGTACCCCACGTAGTTCTCGCAGAAGTCCTTCATCGCCGCCTCGGACGTGCAGACGTGCTTCAGCTCGGCGTGCTGCAGCCGCCACTCCATCGGGCTGCTCGGGTCGTGGTGCAGCAGCGACGTCATGGAGCGGGAGAACTGCTGCGCGCGCCACACGCCGCGGAGCGCGTCGTCGGAGTAGCGGTCGAGCGCCGCGCGGTCACCGGACTCGTACCAGGTGCACAGCGCGTCGGCGAGCAGCCGGACGTCCGCCGCGGCGAGGTTGAGGCCCTTCGCCGCGGTCGGCGGGACGATGTGCGCGGCGTCCCCCGCCAGGAACAGCCGCCCGTACTGCATCGGCTCCACCACGAAGCTCCGCATCGCGGTGATGCCCTTCTTGGTGACGGCGCCTTCGGCGAGCTCCCAGCCGTCGTCGGTGCCGAGCCGGGTCCGCAGCTCGCTCCAGATCCGCTCCTCCGGCCATGCGGCCAGGTCCTCGTCCGGCTTCACCTGCAGGTAGAAGCGGCTGACCTCGGGCGACCGCATGCTGTGCAGCGCGAAGCCGCGCTCGTGGCAGGCGTAGATGAGCTCGAAGGTGGACGGCGGGACGTCCGCCAGCACGCCGAGCCACGCGAACGGGTACTCGTGCTCGTACTCGGTCAGCACGCCGGCCGGGACCGACGCCCGCGACACCCCGTGGAAGCCGTCGCAGCCCGCGATGAAGTCGCAGGCCAGCACGTGCTCGGAGCCGTCCGCGGCCCGGTAGCGGACCTTCGGCTCGGCACCGTCGACGTCCTCCAGGCGCACGTCGTCGACGTCGAACTCCAGCGGGAGGCCGGAGGCGACCCGCGCCTCGATCGCGTCGCGGACGATCTCCTGCTGGCTGTACATGACGGCGGTGCAGCCGCCGGTCAGCTCGGCCATCGGGATCTGGTACCGCTGCCGGTCGAAGCGCATCTCGAACCGGTGGTGGACGGCCGCCTCCCGGTGCATGCGCTCCGCCAGGCCCAGCTCGTCCAGGAGCAGGGCGGTGCGGTGCTCCAGCATCCCCGCCCGGATCCTGCCCTCCACGTAGGCCCGGGTCCGGTGCTCCAGGATCACCGCGTCGACCCCGGCGAGTTCCAGCATCCGCCCGAGGAGGAGGCCGGCCGGGCCGGCTCCGATGATGGCGACCTGTGTTCGTTCCATGGTGGACTCTCTCTGCGGCCGGTCACCGCCGGTAACCGAGGGGGGTTCAGTAGGGCTGCAGGACTTCGCCGCAGCTCTTGCAGGTGCGGGCCTCCACGTCGTCGAAGAAGCGCTGGTAGGCCTCGCCGACCGGGTCCGTCGAGTAGTCGGCGATGTGGCACGACTCCTCGTGCAGGAACTCCCCGCAGCCCTGGCAGAACCACTGGAACCGGTCCAGTTCGCCGGGGCGGCGGAGCCGCTCGATGACGATGATGAAGGCGTCGGGGTCGAACCGGGGCGAGTGCGGCAGCCGGGACGGGGTGAAGATCGCCGACCCCTCCGGGATCACGTCGATCACCTCGGTGCCGTCGGGCTGCCGGCTGTGCAGCCGCAGCTCGCCCCGGATCGTGTACATGACCTCGTCGCTCGGGTTGAGGTGGAACTCGCTGCGGTACTCGCGGCCGCGCGCGACGAAGGCGAGGGACTCGCTCTCCTGCCACAGCACCTCGACGCGCCTGCCGCTCTCGCCGAGGCGCTCGGCGATCGCGTCGAGGTCGACGACCGGCATGCGGTACGGCTGGCTCATGGTCGCTCCCATCCGGGGGTCAGTCCGCCTCGACGACGGCCGCCACGCACTCCACCTCGACGCGCACGCCGGCGCGGTGCGGCGGGGCGTTCACCGTCGTGCGGGCCGGGAAGCTCTCGCAGTCGGCGAAGAACTCCCGGTACGCCTGGTTGAACTCGGGGAACTGCGCGGCGTCGCGCAGGTAGCAGTTGCACTTGAGGATCGAGTCCTTGGTGCCGCCCGCGGCCTCCACGACCGCGAGCAGGTTGGTGAGCGTCTGGCGCACCTGCTCGGCGATGTCGTCGGAGACGATCTCGCGCGTCGCGGGGTCCAGCGGCCCCGTCCCGGAGCAGAAGATGAGGCCGCCGTGCACGATCGCCTGCGACAGCGGCGGGACGGTACCGGCGGAGAAGCCGACCTTGGGCGCGTTGGGGGAACTGACCGAGATCTTCGACATGGCACTCCTCGCTCGACTCGTCGTCCGGCCGGCGGAGACGGTCCGGGGGCTACCTCGCCCCTCGCTTCGGCGCGACTCTAACCACCATATTCGTTAGAGTCAATGATCCTTCTTGACCGCACCGCCTCTGACCTGGCCCACCATCCGGATGATTGTCAGCTTCGACATAATCCATCATAATGGTTATCTGAAAACTAGGGTCGGAGGAAGGCATGACACCGAGTCACGACCGGGCCGCGTCCGAGCCCCCCGCCGGGGCGGACGGGCCGGCGACCGTCGACGTCCACGCGCACGCGCTGCCCATGCCGCTGCTCCGGTACCTCGCCGACCGCGGCCTCGCCGACCTGTCCGAGGTCGGCGCGGGCGTGCTCCTGCTGGACCCGGCCGTCTCCGGCGTCCCCAAGGGCGCCCGCATCCCGCTGCCCGCCGACCAGTACGACGTCCCCCGCCGCCTCACCGCGCTGGACGCGGCCGGCATCGACCTGCAGCTGGTCTCGGCGCCGCCGTTCGTGTTCGGGTCGGACTCGGACGACGGCGAGCTCGTCATGGCCGTCACCCGCCGGTCCAACGACGCGCTCGCCGAGTACGCGGCGGCGGGCGGGGGGCGGCTCGCGGCGCTCGGCACGGTGCCGGTCGGCCTGCCCGGCGCGGCGGCGGAGGCGGCCCGCTGCCTGGACGAACTCGGCATGGCCGGACTCGCGATGGGCACCTACGGCGGCGGCCGCGAACTCGACGACCCCGTCAACGAGGACGTGTGGGCCCTCATGACCGAGCGCCGGGCCTTCGGCCTGGTGCATCCCAGCCGCGCCTCGGCCCCCGCCCGGCTCCGCGACTTCTACCTGGTGCAGCTGCTCGGCTATCCGGCGGAGACGGCGCTCGCCGCCGCCCGCCTCATCTTCGGCGGCGTGCTGGACCGGCACGACCCGGTGCTGTGCCTCGTGCACGGCGGCGGCTGCCTTCCCGCGCTGGCGCCCCGGCTGGCCCTCGGCTGGGAGCGCAAGAAGGAGGCGCGGACCGTCCCGCGGTCGCCGCGCGAGTACCTGCGCCGGCTGTACTTCGACACCGCCGTCTTCGACGGCACCGCGCTCCGCCGCCTCATCGAGGACGTCGGGCACGAGCGGGTCCTGCTCGGCACGGACCTGCCGTTCGACCTCGCCGACGTGGACGCGGTCGCCGCGATCCGGCGGCTGGCCCTGGACCCGGCGGCCGAGCGCGCCGTCCTCGCCGGCAACGCGACGCGGCTGATCCCCTCCGTGCGGCCGGACTCCTCCGCGCGGCGGCCCTGACCCAGAAGGAGCAGCACATGCCACTCGTCCAGATCAGCCTCGCCGCCGGGCGCCCGCCCGACCAGATCCGGCGGCTGATCGCCGAGGTGCACGACGCGGTCGTGCGCGCCACCAGCACCGATCCGGCCCGGGTCCGGGTGCTCGTCCAGGAGCTCCCGCAGACGCACTGGGCGGCCGGCGGCGTCACGCTCGCCGAGCGCGACGGCCCCGGCGCCCCTCCCGGCACCGGCGCCCGTCCCACCGGCACGGCCCCCGGCACCCCCGCCCCCGGCACTACAGAGGAATGAGGGTTAGCAGCACATGGAGTTCTTCGGGCACGTCATCGACGGCGAGGAAGTCGAATCGCAGGACGCCGCACGGTTCGACAGCGTCGATCCCTGGACCCGGCAGCCCTGGGCGCAGGTGGCGCTCGGCTCGCGGGGCGACGTCGAGCGCGCCGTCGCGGCCGCGCGGCGCGCGTTCGATGACGGACCGTGGCCCCGCATGGGATACGCCGAGCGCGGCCGCATCCTGCACCGCCTCGCCGACCTGGTGGAGGAGAACAAGGACCGGCTCGGCATGGCCGACACCCGCGACATGGGCAAGCCGGTCACCCAGAGCATCGGCAACGACGTCGGCCGGTCGGCCCACAACCTGCGGTTCTTCGCCGAGCACGCGCACCTCTCGGCGGCGGACCGGCTGCCGATGGACAGCGGCCACCACGCCTACACCGCCTACGGGCCGGCCGGGGTCGTCGCCGCCATCTCCCCCTGGAACTTCCCGCTGATGCTGGAGACCTGGAAGATCGCGCCCGCGCTGGCGTGGGGGAACACCGTCGTGCTGAAGCCCGCCGAGGACACCCCGGCCTCGGCGACGCTGCTCGCGCGGCTCGCGACCGAGGCGGGCCTGCCGCCCGGCGTCCTCAACGTCGTGCACGGGTACGGCCCGCAGTCGGCGGGGCAGGCGCTCACCGAGCACGCCGGCGTCGACCGGATCACCTTCACCGGCGCGTCCAGCACCGGACGGGCCATCGCCCAGATCGCCGGCGGCAACCTCGTGCCGGTGAGCCTGGAACTCGGCGGCAAGGGCGCCAACGTCGTGTTCGCCGACGCCGACCTGGACAACGCCGTCGACTGGTCGATCCGGGCCATCTTCACCAACGCCGGGCAGGTGTGCCTCGCCGGCAGCCGGCTCTACGTGCAGCGCGAGATCTACGACGCGTT
This sequence comes from Actinomadura sp. NPDC049382, assembly GCF_040677125.1. Taxonomy (NCBI): domain Bacteria; kingdom Bacillati; phylum Actinomycetota; class Actinomycetes; order Streptosporangiales; family Thermomonosporaceae; genus Actinomadura; species Actinomadura sp. NPDC049382. The sequence continues at coordinate 21,937 of NZ_JBFARO010000020.1, read as the reverse complement.
CCTCGACCGCTTCACCGCCGCCGCCGAGGCGATGGTGGTCGGCGACCCGTCCGACCCGGGCACCCAGCTCGGCCCGCTGGCCTCGCAGGAGCACTACAAGAAGGTCAGCGGCTACGTCGAGACGATCGAGGCGCAGGGCGGCCGGATCCGCACCGGCGGGCTCGGCTCCGGCTGGGTCGTCCGGCCCACCGTGGTCACGGACATGCCGCAGGACGCGCCGCACTGCCGGGAGGAGATCTTCGGCCCGCTGGTCGTGGTGGCCCCGTTCGACACCGAGGCCGAGGCCGTCGCCCTGGCCAACGACACCCCGTACGGCCTCAACGCCATGGTGTTCACCGAGAACCTCAGCCGGGCGCACCGGGTGTCCGCGGCGCTCCGCGCCGGGACGGTCTGGGTGAACTGCTTCTTCATCCGCGACCTGCGCGCCCCGTTCGGCGGCGTCGGGGCGTCGGGCGTCGGACGCGAGGGCGGCGACTTCAGCCGCGAGTTCTTCACCGAGCCGAAGGCCGTCGTCATGCAGATCGACCAGGGCTGACCGCGCGCGGCTTGAACGCCCCGTCCCTCTCACGGTTCCGGGCGCGCGGCGGGCGCCCGGAACGCCCGCCGCGCGTCTGGCCGCTGTACGCGGGCGGCTTCCTCGGCCCCTACAGCGGCACCATGGTCACGCCGATCCTGCACGAGGCGGCGGACGGCCTCGGCAGCACGCCCGAGACGGCCGCCGCCGCCGTGACCGCGTACATGATCCCCTTCGCCGCGCTGATGCTGGTGTCGGGGACATGGGCGGAGCGCTGGGGCCGGCGCCGCACCCTCCGGCTCTCCCTGCTCTGCTACGTCCTGGCGTCCGGGGTCTGCGCCCTCGCCCCCACCATGGAGGTCTTCCTGGCGGGACGCGTCCTCCAGGGCGCCACGAACGCCTTCACGACGCCGCTGCTGCTGGCCGCGATCAGCGACATCACGCCGCGGGAGCGGCTCGGGCGGGCGCTCGGCCGGTTCGCCGCCATGCAGGCCGCCGGCCAGTCGTTCAGCCCGCTGATCAGCGGGATCTCGGCCGCCGCGGACTGGCGGCTGGCGTTCGCCTTCCCCACCGCCGTCGCCCTCGCGCTCGTGCTGCTCCCGCCCTCGACGGCCGCCACCGCCCGCAGGGCGGCCGGCCGGGCGTCCTGGCGGGTCCTGGCGGACCGGCGGCTCGCGGCGACCGCGGCGCTGTCGTTCCTGTGCTACCTGCCCGCAGTCGCGCTCACCGTCCTCACGGTGCTGCGCGCGGAGGAGCGCTTCGGGCTCGGCCCGGCCGAGCGGGGCCTCGTCAGCGCCGGGTTCGGCGTCGCCGGGCTGATGTGCGCCACCGCGCTCGGCCGCGCCCTCGACCGGGCGGGCCCGCGCCGCCTCGGCATCGCGCTGAGCGCCGTGCTGACCGCCGGCGTCCTGACCGCAGCGCTGGGGCCGTCCCTCACGCTGCTGGTGTGCGGCGTCGTCGTCGCCGGGATCGCGGTGCCCGGCCTGCGCAACACCGTGAACGCGCTCGCCGCCGACAGCGCTCCGTCCAACCGCGGGGGCGCGACGTCGCTGGTGCTCTCCGCCCAGTTCTTCGGCGGCGCGCTCGCCCCGATGGTGTGCGTCCCCCTGTACGGCGCGCACGGCGACCCGGCCTTCGCCGCGGTCGGCCTGGTCCCGCTGCTCGCGTTGCTGCTCCTCTCCAGCGGGCGGCTCATGGGCACGGAGCCCGGTGAACGCCGCGCCGCCGTGTCCGCGGGCGACTGAACGGGCGGGTCAGGACGCGCTGCGGAGGAGGTCGTGGACGGCCTCGCTCATCGTGACCGGGTCGACCCGGCCCAGCGGCACGGCGTCCTTCGGCGTCGGCGCGGGGGCGGGGCCCGCCCAGAGGGCGGTGACCTTCTGGTCGTCGCCCTCGCCGTACATGTAGGCGTAGAGGCCGGGGCTCAGGCCGGCGACGACGTACAGGCCGGCGGGGTCGCGGCGGGCCAGCCAGCCGCCCGCGAAACCGCCGTCGGCGTCCACGGACTCCCAGCGGCCCTGCGAGTGGCCCTTCGCCTTGCCGTAGGGCAGCACGAGCCCCTCGACCCGGGCGAGCCGGTGCGCGGCCCGCTCGTCGGCGGTGAGCCGGTACACGGGACGGCCGAGCTGCTCGAACGGCTGCAGGATCTCGTAGTCGGCGAAGAGCTCCGCCCAGGCTTCGAGGTCGTCCAGCAGGACCGGGTGGGCGATGCCGATGCGGTCGTCCGGCGCGGGAGTGAACGCGTCGTCGCGGACGTCGGCGTAGGTGCGGTCCTCGGCGACGCGGAACGCGGTGCCGGAATCGGTGATCCACACCAGCCGGCGGACGATGTGCCCCAGCAGCGGATGGCTGACGAAGAACGTGTGGAAGTCGCCGGGCGTCCAGCTGCGGCGGGTCGTCATGGCCTGTTCGAGGCGCTTGATCTCCTGCGCGGCCAGCGTGCGCAGGTCCTTCTTGAGGCCGGTGAAGAGCGCGTGCGCGGACGCGGCGAGGGCGGGGTCGTCCGTCGCGGCGGGCTTCGGGGCGCTCTTGCGGGTCGTGCCGTTCGGCGCCGTGACCAGCGGGACGAGCTGCTCGTCGAAGGTCACGGTGAACCGGCGGGGGCCGTAGTCGAGGACGAGGACGCCCTGGTCGTCCAGGCCGAAGTCGGGGACGGCGCGGTCGGCCAGGGCGTCCGGCGTGATGCCGCGCGCGGCGGCGATCTCGTCGATCTTCTTGGCGGCGCGGTTCTTGAGGCCCTTGTACCTGCCGGTGCGGGTCAGCTCGAAGAGGTGGGTGAGGGCGACGTCGGAGCCGATGCCGGCGAGGACGTCCAGCGCGGACGCGGCCCGGCCGGTGAGGCCCTCGCCCGGCCAGCGTTTGATCAGCGGGCTGAGCCGCCGCACGGTGGTGTCGTCGCCGATCAGGCCGAGCTGCGCCAGCGCCCAGTTGTGCTTGGTGGGCGCGCCGAGCGCGTACCAGCGCTCGAACACCGCCCAGGAGAACTCGGCCAGCGAGTGCCGGTCGCAGAAGTCGCGGACGCCGGCGGCCTCCGGGGACTTCCGGGCGAGGAGGTGCAGCAGGCGCCGGGTCGCGGCGGCGGGCAGCGCCCGGTCGCGGTCGGGGGTGAGGACGCGCGGCAGGCGCGCCGGGTCGGCCCAGTCGGTCTTCGCGCCGCGGGCGGGCGGCTTCCCCGCGAGGACGCCGGGCAGGTCGTCGGCGTCGGGGACGGCCGGCTCCGCCCGTCCGGTGCGCGTCAGCCCGCGCAGCAGCCCGGCCGCCCGCAGGCCCCGGGTCGTGCCGTCGCCGGCCAGCGGCTCCAGGACCCGGAGCGCGTGGTCGGGGTACCGTTCGACCGCCTCCTGCAAGGCGGCCGGGACGCCCTGCTCGCCGATGTGGTCGAGGAGCACGGGGAAGAGCTGCTCGTCGGGGATCGCCAGGAGCGCCTTCAGCACGATCGGGCGGGTCTTCTCGGCGTCGTGGGCGGGCCTGAGGGCTTGGACCAGCAGGGGGAGGGCGTCCGCGCCGAGCCCGTCGAGCAGCGTCGCGACCACGGCCGGGGTCACCCTGATCCAGCCGGCGTGGGGCGCCTGCTCGGCGGTGGACAGCGAGCAGACCAGGAGTTCGTGGTCGGCGACGGTCAGGCGGGCGGCGTCGGCGAGGGACTCGTCCACCCAGGCCGTCTCGGTCGGGACGAGGTAGGCGGCGACGCGCCGTCGCGTCGCGTCGCCGCGGTGGGCGGCCAGCCGCGCGACGGCGTCGGCGTACTCGGCCTCGGGCGCCGCCGCCAGGAGTGCGCGGAGCCGCTTGGCGGCGGTGTCCTCGGTGACCCAGTCGCTCGCGCGCATCCGGTCGTCGGAGGTCGCCCGCCGGATCTCGCCGCGCCATCCCTCGCTCGGCCCGCTGTAGGAGACGAGCCAGACCGCTCCGGCGGTGTCCCGCCGCGCCGGGCGCGGCACGGGGCCGAGGGCGATGGAGGACGCCTCGGTGAGCGCGCAGGCGGCGAACGCGAGCCCGTGGTCCAGGACCCAGGCGTCGGCGAAGCCGTCGCCGCCGCAGCCTTCGACGTGCTTCACCGCGATCGCGGCGACGGCCGCCGCGCCGACCGGGTCGGGATCGCCGTCCAGCCAGGCCCGGACGCCCGCGGCGAGGTCGGGTGCGGTGCGCGCGTGCTCCGCCATGTCCGCGGCGATCGGGCGGGCGGCGCGCTCCCACGCGCGTGCGCCGCGCGCGGCGTCCTCGTCGGCGACGAGCCCGGGCCCGGCGATGCCGCCCCGCCGCGGATGGACGTGCTCATGCCACTCGACCGGAATCTCCACCGTCTGGCCCATGGCCCCGCAAGCTAACGGCCGGATCGGACAATCCCGGGTCCCGGGACGAGACCAGGGCGGTGACCAGGGCGGTGACCAGGGCGGTGACCAGGGACCGGGCCCGTTTGGCCCCCTCGCCGGGTGGAACACACCCTTCGCCATTCGATGTGAACCCGGAAGGAACCGCACATGAGCACGGACGGGACCCGACCCGCCGGCAGCCAGCCATGGCTGCACCAGCACGGCCGCGAGATCCAGCAGTTCGGGACGGTACGGCAGTTCCCGCTGGCCCTCTCCCGTGACGCCCGCTTGTACTCCTGCCAGCGCCTCAACCGGATCCTGGCGGACACTCAGATCCTCTACGCGCTCTACAAGAAGCACCACTGGCTCGTCCGGGGGCAGACCTTCTACCAGCTGCATCTGCTGCTGGACAAGCACGCGGGAGAGCAGCTCGCGCTGGTCGACACCATCGCCGAGCGGGTGCAGACCCTCGGCGGCGTGGCCGTCGGCGACCCGCGGCACGTCGCCGAGATCACCGCGGTCCCGCGCCCGCCGGACGGCGTCGAGGAGGTCCCGGCGATGCTGTCCCGGCTGCTGGAGGCCCACGAGATCATCCTCACCGAGGCGCACGACGCCGCGGCGCGCACCGCCGAGCAGGGCGACGACGGCACCAACGACGTGCTCGTGTCCGACGTCATCCGCACCGGGGAGCTGCAAGCCTGGTTCCTGGCCGAGCACCTCGTCGACACGCCGCTCGTCGTCGCCGACCACTGAGCGGGCGCGGCGGCCGGTTCCCACCCGGCCCGGGTGTCGTCCGGGCCGGGCCTCGTCGCCACTGGTTGTGTTTTGCTCCGCTTTGCCGGGGTTCGTGGGCTTAGGCTGTCCGCCGTGACCTCTGCGAAGACGGTGATCGACGGCCGTTTCGAACTGCGCGACCGCCTCGGCAGCGGCGGCATGGGCACCGTCTGGCGCGCGTTCGACCTCGCCCTGGAACGCGAAGTCGCGCTGAAGGAGGTGCGGCTCGCCGAGGCCGGGGCCGCCGACCCCGACCCGGACGTCGCGCGGATGCTGCGCGAGCGGGTGATGCGCGAGGCCCGCGCCCTCGCCCGGCTCGACCACCCGAACGTGGTGACCATCCACCACATCGTGGACACGCCCGACATGCCGCACCCGTGGCTGGTCATGGAGCTCGTCCGCGGGGAGTCCCTGCACGACCGGCTGGCGCGCGGGCCGCTGAACCCCGGCGAGGCCGCCGCCGTCGGGCGCGGGCTCCTGGCCGCGCTGCGCGCCGCGCACGAGGCCGGGATCTGCCACCGGGACGTCAAGCCCGCGAACGTCCTGCTGCGCGCGGACGGGACGCCGGTCCTCACCGACTTCGGCATCGCCGTGCTCCGGGAGGCGTCCCGCGTGACCGCCACCGGCGGGCTGGTCGGCTCGCCGGAGTACATCGCGCCGGAACGGCTGAACGGGCACGAGGGCGACCCCGCCTCCGACCTCTGGTCCCTCGGCCTGCTGCTCTACGTGGCCGTTGAGGGGACCAATCCGCTGCGCCGGTCCACGACGGCCGCGACGCTCGCCGCCATCATGACGGCCCAGGTGCCGCCGCCCCGCAACGCCGGGGCACTGGCGCCCGTCCTGCAGTCGCTGCTGGTCCAAGAGCCGACGGCCCGTCCCACGGCCGACCAGCTCGACCACATGCTCACCCAAGTCGCCGGGCAGAGCCCGACGCACCTGTCCTTCGCCCCCGGCCCTGCTCCTGCTCCTACTCCTGCTCCCGCTCCCGCTCCTGGCAACGGCCCCCGCACCTACCCCGCGCAGGCGGCCCCTCCGCCGCAGCGGCGGCGGAGCCGGGCCGGGCTGATCGCGCTCATCGCCGCCGTCCCGGTGGTCACCGCGATCGCCGCGCTCATCGGGACCGCCTTCGTCGTCCTCCCCGGACTCCTCGACGCGGCCGGCGAGTCGGCGTCCCTCGGGGAGGGCCGTCCCAACACGTCCCCGACCGACAGCCTCGCCGAGACCGGCAGCGGCCCGAAGGAGCCCGCGACCCTGCTCACCCCGGCCGCCGTGCGGGACGTGATCAAGAAGTTCGCGGCGGCCTCCGGCAGCACGGAGTTCGCCGAGCTCACCGTGTACCCCGAGCACGCCGACGCCGACGCCCCGGTGGCCGGGCGGCGCGGCGCCTTCGACAACTACACCTACGAGAAGGGCGCGGACGCGGCGGTGCGCCGCCGGCCCAGCATCGCCATCACGACCGGCGACGCCAAGGTGAACCCCGCGACCTTCGACTGGAACGCGCTGCCCGCGCTGATGCGCCGCGCGGAGCGCACCCTCAAGGTGCCCAAGCCGACCAACCGGTACGTCATCGTGAAGGCCGCCTGGACGTTCAACGGCGACCAGCCGACGATGATGGTCTACCTCACCGACGACTACGGCGGCGGCTACCTCGCGGTCAACCGGAAGGGCAAGGTCATCAAGACCGTCCCGTCCAGCTCGTAGGCCGCCCGGCGCCGGGGGTCAGGTCACCAGGCCGCGGCGGTAGGCGTAGACGACCGCCTGGACGCGGTCGCGCAGGTCGAGCTTGGTGAGGATCCGCGACACGTACGTCTTGACGGTCTCCTGGCTGATCACCAGCGTCCCGGCGATCTCGCTGTTGGACAGGCCGTCGGCGATGAGGCGCAGGACCTCCAGCTCGCGCGGGGTCAGCGCGGTCTCGGGCGGGGTGTCCTCGGTGGGCCGGATCCGGGCCGCGAACCGGCCGACCAGCTGCCGCGTCACCTCGGGCGCGAGCAGCGCCGCCCCCGAGGCGACGGTGCGGATGCCGTGCAGCAGCTGAGCGGGCGGGGCGTCCTTCAGCAGGAACCCGCTCGCCCCCGCGCGCAGCGCCTCGTACACGTACTCGTCGAGGTTGAAGGTCGTCACCACGAGCACCTTCACGGGGTCGGCGACCCCGGCGCCCGCGAGCAGCCGGGTCGCCTCGATGCCGTCGAGGACGGGCATCCGGACGTCCATCACCACCAGGTCGGGCTTCAGCCTGCCGACGAGGTCGACGGCGGTGCGGCCGTCGCCGCACTCGCCCACCACCTCCAGGTCGGGCTGCGCGTCGATGATCGTCGCGAAGCCGGTGCGGATCAGCGCCTGGTCGTCGCAGACCAGCACCCGGACCGGATCGGTCACGAGCCGCTCCCCGCGGGGATGCGCGCCCGCACGGTGAAGCCGCCGTCCGGCCGGCCGTCCGCGCTGAACTCGCCGCCGAGGGTGCCGACCCGCTCGCGCAGCCCGGTGAGCCCGCGCCCGCCGCCGCCGGGAGACGCGGACCGCGACCCGGACCCGTCGTTCCCGACCTCCACGGTGATCTCCTTCTCGGCGTAGCGGACGCGCACCTCGGTACGGCTGCCGTGAGCGTACTTGAGCGCGTTCGTGAGGGCCTCCTGAACCACCCGGTAGGTGGTGAATTCGGCGTTACCGGTCGAGGTGGCCGGTGTGCCCTCCTCGGTGAACTCCACGGGCTGCCCGGCCCGCCGCGTCTGCTCGACGAGCGTCCCGAGGTCGTCGATCGACGGCATCCTCGGCTCGGCGCCGTGGTCGGGGTTCAGCACGTCGAGCAGCTGCCGCAGGTCGCTGATGGCGCGCCGGCCCGTGTCGGTGACGGCGGTGAGGGTGTCGTCCAGCCGGTCGGGCGCGGCGGTCAGGTAGCGCGCCGCCTCCGCCTGGACGACCATCGCCGTCACGTGGTGGGTCACGACGTCGTGGAGTTCGCGGGCGATGCGGCTGCGCTCGGCGGCGCGGGTGGCCTCGGCGAGGCGGAGGCGGCGCTCGGCCTCGGCGGCGCGAGTGGAGCGCAGCCACGCCCCCACGCCCCATACGACGCCCAGTGCCAGGTAGAACGTCACGTACTCGTCCGGCCGGTCACCGCCGCCGGCCCGGTCGAGGGCGACCGCCAGCACCGCGTACGCCGCGGTGACGACGACGAGGACGGTGCGGCGGAACCGCTCCTGGTGCGCGCCCATGCTCAGCACCGCGATGGCCAGCCCGGTGCCCGCGAACGTGTGGTAGCCGCGGAGCTGGTCGATCGCGAAGCCGGCCGCGACGACGGCGAGGCACACGTCCGGCCAGCGGCGGCGCACCACGAGGGGGAGGCCCTGCAGGACGACCGCCACGATCGCCAGCGCGTCGTAGGGCCGGTTCGCGACGTCGCCGACGTGGGTTCCGTAGCCGTGCAGGGCCGGGATGAGCGACCCGACCACCAGCACCAGCGCGAGGGGCAGATCCCGGACCATGACGTCCCATCGGCGCCACATGTCCGGGATCGTCCGGAGATCGATCACTGGGCGAGGCTAGCGGTCGCGGCGGCGCGGTCGCGGCGCCTCCGGGGAACCAGGTTGCCGCGCCGGTGGGCCAGCCGCATGAAGAAGACCGTCAGCAGGGCGCCGAACACGACCGAGTACAGGCTCGCCTCCGGGCCGAACTCCCCGCCGCTGATCAGGGTCGGGCCCGAGGTCACGCCGTCCAGCAGCCCCTCGGGGGCGTCCTTGCCGGAGACCGCGGTGCCGAAGATGCCGGCGCCGGCGAAGTTCCAGGCGAAGTGCAGGCCGATCGGCAGCCACAGGCTCCGGGTCGCGGCGTAGGCGGCGCCGAGCATGCCGCCCGCCTCGATGGCGATGGCGATGGCGCCCCAGAAGGTGGCGTTCTCGTTGCCCAGGTGCATCAGGCCGAACACCAGGCCGGTGAGCGCCAGCGACCACCAGGTGCCGATGCGCTTCTCGATGATGCGGAACAGGACGCCGCGGAAGAGCAGCTCCTCCGTCACCGCGGCGGCGGCCATGAAGCCGACCAGCGCGATCGGGCCCGTCCACGAGCCGATGCCGTCGACCTCGTAGTCACCGAGGAAGGCGAGGTTGACGATGACGGCCCCGAACATCGCCAGACCGATCAGCGCGCCCCGGCCGAGGGCGGGCAGCGCGCCCTCGCGGGCCAGCTCGTCCACCGGGCGGCGCTCCGTCCGGCCGACCACGAACACGTACACGAACAGCGCCAGCACGGCGGACGCGAGGCCGAGGCCGAGCGTGGGGAGCGTGCTCCACGTGACCGCCTGGGTGGCGGCGCCGCCGATGGCGGCGACCGCCCCGACCGCCAGGAGCTGGATCAGCAGCTTCATGGTGACTCCTTCGCGAGATCCCCGCGGCATGGGCGCCGCGGCCAGGAGAAACGCTATGGATCACGCGATTCGGAATCTTCACCGTGCGGTGGACACTCTCCGGTAGCTCGCTCGGGGGACAAGCAGCCCGTCCCGGCCCGGACGTACCGGGCCGGGACGGGGGACGGACGGGTCTGTGGACAGGTCGGCGGACGGGTCGGTGGACGGATGGATCAGCGGTGCTCCTGGACGCGGAGCAAGTTCCCGGCGGGGTCGCGGAACGCGCAGTCGCGGATCCCGTACGGCTGGTCGGTGGGCTCCTGGACGATCTCGACGTCGTGGGACTGCACCTTCTCGAAGGTCTCGTCGAGGTTCGGGGTGGCCAGCAGGATCCAGCCGTAGGTGCCCTTCGCCATCATCTCCGCGATGGTGCGGCGCTCGTCCTCGGTGATGCCGGGGTCGGTGGCCGGCGGCGCCAGCAGGATCGAGGTGTCGGGCTGGCCGGCGGGGCCGACCGTGATCCAGCGCATCTTGCCCTGCCCGACGTCGTTGCGGACCTCGAAGCCCAGGACGTCGCGGTAGAAGGCCAGGGACTCCTCCGGGTCGTCGTGCGGCAGGAAGCTCGTGTGAATGGTGATGTCCATGGACACCACGCTAGGCACGGGCTCCTGACCTGCGCTTCTCGATTCCTGACCGATTCGGTCCGGACTCGGCCGCGGCGACGATCGCCGCCGCGTCCTCCGGCAGGAGGTAGCGCGCGTCCACGGACTGCTGCGCGGCGGCCCGCACCTTGGCCACGTAGTCGGCGTGCGTCGGGTAGAGCCTGCTCAGCACCGGTTCGGCGGTGCGGGGGAACGACGGGTCGGACGGGTCGCCGCCGTCGTGCCGGTCCCAGGGGTCGGCGTCGCCGTTCCACGGGTCGCTGGCGCCGTACAGCCCGCAGAAGATGCCGCTGCCGCTGGTGTCGCGCTCGCCGCTGAGGGTCCGGGTGGGGACCGCGACGTCCGGCAGCCGGATGCCGCCGGTGGCGAGGCCCGTGCGCGGGTCGCGCAGGACCGTGTTCAGCTCCGGCCCGCTCGGCGGCGCCGCTCCGCCTCGCGCCCAGCCCGCGAGCAGGCGCAGCGCGGCGTTCATCGAGTAGTGGCCGGGGCCGTCGTTGAACGGCGCCGATCCGGCGGCGCAGTCGGGCTTGGGCGCGGCGTCGCCGGCCGACTTCCTGATCGTGGGTCCGCCCAGGTCGAACGCCCACTGGTCGCCGTGCGCGGTCCCGGCCAGCTCCCAGTGGACGACGCCGCCGGTGTCGGGCTGCCGGGCCGCGAACGCGCCCGGGATGTCGGTCTCGGTGAGCACGACGAACGTCGGGACGGTCAGGTCCGTCCTGATCCGGGACGGGTTCGGCATCCACAGGATGTCGGCCAGCTCGCCGCTGATCGGGGACGCGACGGCGCTGTTGCTGTGGATCATGAAGCCGTCGTAGACGCGCGCGACGGGCTGGACGGCGTTGGCGTAGGTCGTCATGAAGCCGGCGGACTGCGACTCGCCGTCCGCGAGCAGCGTCGTGACCTTCAGTCCGCCGAGCGGGTCGGGGCCGTCCGGGCTGCGCAGCGCCCGCCCGGCCTGGGAGAAGATGTCGTACGCGAAGGCGTCGCCGGGGTGGACGAGGGTGCCGTAGCGGGCCGGGTCCCAGCCCTTGAGGCCCTTGATCTCGCCGAGCCCGCCGTTGACGCCGACCGACTGCGCGGAGACGCCGACCCAGGCGTACCCCTGGCGGAGCAGCTCGTCCCGCGTGAACCAGTAGTCGGGGGAGAGTTCGAGCTGGCCGCTGACGTTGAGCCATTCGACCACGACGGTGCCGTTGAACTTCGCCGGATCGGCGGGGCGGCGCACCAGGAGCCGGCTCTTGAACGCGGCGCGGCCGGACTCGCGCACGTCCCAGCGGCCGTCCGACCGCCAGAGGCCGGCCTTGGCGTAGGACGCGGCCGTGCCGGAGAAGAAGTACTCGCTTTCGGTGTAGCCGAACGAGCCGAGGTCCTCGGCCGCGGCCAGGAACGGGAAGCCGTGCTCACCGGCGGGCGGGACGCTAGTCACCGGATCGGTGGCCGCATGGGCGGCGGGGACGGCGGCCGGGGCGCTGAGCAGTGCCGCGGACAGCACCGCCCCGAGGGTCGCGGCGGCCGCCCGCCGCTTGGGGAACCGTAAGGCCAGGCGCATGGTTGCCTCCGTGGAAGCGGGTTGGGGGAAGCACAGTGTCCGCCGCCCCCGGCACCTGAGGCATCGCGCGAATCACCGGCCTTCTCCTCCGCCGCAGGCCGCCGAACGCCGGTCGCGACCGACACGGCGCGCTCGGCGGCCGGCGATCAGGCGCGGCGGGGACGGCGGAGCACGTAGGGCCTCACGCGGCCCAGGCCCTGGAGCGGGCGGGGGCGGAGGCCGGACGTGTGGAAGGCGCCGGACGGGAGGGCCGCCGCCAGGTCCGGCCCGGCCAGGACCGTCCCCGGGTAGGCGGTGGAGGTCAACCGGGCGGCCATGTTGACCGGCGTGCCGAACACGTCGCCCAAGCGCTGGATGACCTCGCCGTACGCGAGCCCTACGCGGACCTGCGGGAAGTCGGGTGCTTCGTTGAAGTGCTCCGCGATGCGCAGGCCGATCTCGGCCGCGGCGGACGGCGACGGGGCGACGAACAGGACCTCGTCCCCCAGGGTCTTCACGACGCGGCCGCCCGCCTCGGCGACGATCTCGGCGGTCGCCGACTCGAAGCGCTCGACGAAGGCGGCGAGGCCGTCGCCGTCGAGGCGGCGGCTCAGGCGGGTGAAGGACACGACGTCGGCGAAGCCGACGCCGAGGTGGGCGAGTCCCGCCGCCGGGTCGGACTGGGCGGCGGCCGTGGTCGCGGCGGCGCGCATGCCGGCGGCGGTGAGCTGGCGGCGCCAGCCCTGCAGCAGCAGCCGCTCGAACGCCGGCCGCAGCTCCTCGGTGGCGGCGAGCGCGGCGGTGACCAGCTCCGCCGTGACGGGCTCGTCGGAGGGCAGCGCGGCGAGCCGCTGCAGCCACACGTCGCCGAGCCAGCTCGCGAGCCGGCCCATCGTCTGGCCGACGGCGCGGGCGAGCTGGAGCACCATCTCCTCGTCCACCATCGCGTGGGAGAGCAGGTCCTTGATCTCGCGGAGCGCGGCGACGTCGCCGTCGGTGAACGCGACCTCGTCGTCGGGCGGGGCCGGGAAGCCGAGCGCCTGCCAGATCCGGCGCGCGTAGTCGTCCGTGACGCCCGAGAGGGCCTCGACCTCCTTGCGCGTGTAGCGCAGGGGGCCGCCGAGGAGGGTCTCCTCGATGTCGTCCGCCATGCCCGGCAGCCTATGTGCCATCGGACGATGTAACAATGGTGCGCGGGTAAGATCACGGGGGGACATCGAACGAGCCGGCGGACGGGGCATGGCCGAGTACCGAATCGACGAGCTGGCGCGGCTGGCCGGAAGCACCGTGCGCAACATCCGCGCCTACCAGGACCGGGGGCTGCTGCCGCCGCCGCGCCTGGAGGGCCGCGTCGGGCTCTACGACGACTCGCACCTCGCGCGGCTCCGGCTGATCGGCAACCTGCTCGGCCGCGGCTACACCTTCGCGATCATCAAGGACCTGCTGTCGGCGTGGGAGACGGGCAAGGACGTCGGCGAGGTCCTCGGGCTGGAGAAGGTCCTCACCGACCCGTGGTCGGACGAGATCCCCGGCACCACCACCTACGAGGAACTGGTCGAGATCTTCGGCGCCGGCCTCGACGAGGACGAGGTGGCCCGCGTCCGGGAGCGCACGATCGAGCTCGGGCTGATCGAGCCGGACGGCGACACGTTCCGGGTGCCGAGCCCGCGGCTGCTGCACGTCGGCGCCGAACTCGTCGCCGCCGGCATCCCGCTCGACTCCGTCCTCGACATCGCCGCCGAGATCCGCGCCGACTGCGACGTGATCGCCGGGCGGTTCGTCAACCTCGTCCAGGAGAACGTCTTCGACCGGCTGGAGCGGCAGCCGTCCCCGGACGGCGCCGAGGTCGCGGAGATCGCCGCCGTGGTCCGCCGGATGCGGCCGCTGGTGAAGATGGTCGTCGACCCGTTCATCGCGCGGGCGATGGAGGCCCGCGTCCAGGAGGCGCTCGGCGAGCGGCTCGAGACGCTCCGCGACGCGCTGGAGCGGCAGCCCGCCGACGGCTGAGCCGTCACAGCAGGGTGGCGCCCCAGACGACCTTCACCTGGTGGCTCGCGCCCTCGGAGTCGGTGAACGTGAGCGTGCCCTGACCGGGCAGCCCGATGAGCGCCGTGCGGAGGGTGAGCGTCAGCTCCGTCGTGCCGCCCGCCGACATGCCGCCCTGCATCTCCGAGAGGATCAGCTGGTTCGACGACGTCATCGCCGTCCACGACACCGGCCCGCTCTCGGCGGCGAGGCTGACGTGGGCGGTCTTGGTGCCGTACATCTCGACCTTGGCGGGGTTCACCACGAGGACGCCGGTCTTGGCGGGCGGCTGCGTCGGCTGCGCCGGCGGCGTCGGCGAGGACGGGTCCGTGGGGTGCACGGTCGTCTTCTCGTCCGGCCGCAGGCCGGGGGACGGCTGGACGGGCCGCGCCTGCGGCCCCCCGCTCGGGCCCCCGGGCGACGGGTGCCCGCCGCCGCCGGAGCCGCGCTCCTGCGGCGACTCGTGGGTGATCGACGGCTGCGGGCCCGTGCGGAACGGCGGCCAGGACAGCGTGCCGCTGCCGATGCCGGGCCCCATCACGAACGCCGCGACCAGCGCGGCGACGAGCGCGCCCGCCATGCCGCCGACGGTGAACAGCCAGCGGCGGGTGAACGGCGACGGCACGTCCGGCTGGCTCGGCAGGCCGGACGGAGTGAGCGGGCCGCCGCGCGCGGCGATGTCGGCCCGGTAGCCGGCCAGCTCCGGGTCGGTGGCGGTGTGCATGACGCGGTGCCGCAGCGCGGCCGGCAGCACCGGCGCGGGCGCCCGGCGCAGCAGCGCGGCGGGGGACACCCGGCCGCGGCGCAGGCAGGCGAGGCAGTCGGCGACGTGCCGCTCGGTCTCGGGGTCGGCGGGGGAGTCGTCGCCCCCGCCGCGCAGCATCCGCAGCACCCGTCCGGCCGGGCCGGGACGGGCGGCGGGCGCGGGCGGCGCCGCCTCCTCGGCCTCCTCCGCCGGGGCGCGGGCGGCCAGGACGGCGATCCCGGCGTCCCCCGCGGCTTCGGGGGCCTCCTCCACCGGGCCCGCCGCGCAGGCGCGCTCGGCGGCGCGCACCGCGTCCCGGAGCGCGTCCTCCAGCTCGGCGCGGGCCTTGCGCACCCGCATCGCCGCCCGCCGCGGCGACAGCCCGAGCGCGGCGCCGAGCCGGGCGGGCCGCAGCCCGTGCCGGAACGCCAGGAGCATCACCTCCTGGTCGACCGGCTCCAGCCGGGCGAGGGCGGCGCGCAGCAGGCGGTGCATGTCGCCGGACGGCGGCCAGTCGAGGCCGAGGCCGTCGCCGTCGGCACGGTCCGGGAACGGCGGGTCGGCGAACTCGGCCTCCCGGTCGAAGAACAGCGCCTTCGCGCGCCCCCGCCGGACGCAGCGCCGCCGCGCCGCCCCGTACAGCCAGGAACTCAGGTACAGATGGTCGCGCATCCGGGGGGCCCGGCGGCAGGCGTCGATGAACGCGTCATGGACGATGTCGGCCGCGACCTTCGCATCGCCCGACATTGACAGTGCGTAGTCATAAAGGCGCTCGGCGTACTCGTCATAGAGTGCGGCGAGCGCCGCCTCGTCGCCTTCGTTCAGCCCCTTGACCAGCTTGTGGTCGGCCGAGCGTGCGGAGGTGGACAACCTGGGCATTCACGCTCCCGGCAGCGGCATGAGGGGTCCGCCCCCACGGGGGTCATCCGGACAATCAGCCCACCTTGCATACACCCGCGGACCCCATTCGCACCACATCATCTCCCGAAATCACCATTAAGGTAACACCCGGGCGCGTTATCGCCTCTCTCCGTGCCCACGTGGCGCATGACTCGTCGTCAGAATCGAGTCAGCCGCCCGGCCGGCTCAGTCCGCGCGGCGAACCTCCAGGTCACCGTCGGCGTACCGGCGCCGCAGCACCTTCTTGTCGAACTTGCCCACGGACGTCTTCGGCACCTCGGCGATGAACGACCACCGCTCGGGCAGCTGCCACTTCGGGATTCGGTCGGACAGGAACTCCCGCAGCGCCGCCGGGGTGACCTCCGCGCCCTCGCGCAGCACCACCGAGGCCAGCGGCCGCTCCTGCCACCGCTCGTCGGGCACGCCGACCACGGCCGCCTCGACGACGTCCGGATGCGCCATCAGATGGTTCTCCAGCTCCACCGACGAGATCCACTCGCCGCCGGACTTGATGACGTCCTTCGCCCGGTCGGTGAGGACGAGGAAGCCGTCCGCCGACAGCGTCCCCACGTCCCCGGTGCGCAGCCAGCCGTCGTGGAACTTCGCCGGGTCCGCGTCGAGGTGGTAGGCGCCGGTGATCCACGGGCCGCGGATCTCGACCTCCCCCACCGCCTCGCCGTCGTTCGGCAGCACCCGGTCGCCGTCCCCGACGATCCGCATCTCCAGGCCCGCGAGGACGCGGCCCTGGCTGATCCGGGCCCGCCACGCGTCGTCCGGCGCGGCCTTCGCCGGCGGGTGCGCGACCGACGCGACCGGCGAGGTCTCGGTCATCCCCCACGCCTGCACGATGCGGACGCCGATCTCGTCGAACCCGCGCATCAGCGCCTCCGGCACCGCCGACCCGCCGCACGGCACGAGCCGCAGCGAGCTGAGGTCGGACCCGTGCTCCCGCGTGTACCGCAGGACGTCCGACCAGATCGTCGGCACCGCCCCGGCGACCGTCGGGCGCTCGGTCTCGATCAGCCGGACGAGCGGCTCGGCCTGCAGGAACCGGTCCGGCATCGCCAGCGAGGCGCCCGCCATCACCGCCGCGTAGGGCATCCCCCAGGCGTTCGCGTGGAACATCGGGACCACCGGCAGCACG
This sequence comes from Actinomadura sp. NPDC049382, assembly GCF_040677125.1. Taxonomy (NCBI): domain Bacteria; kingdom Bacillati; phylum Actinomycetota; class Actinomycetes; order Streptosporangiales; family Thermomonosporaceae; genus Actinomadura; species Actinomadura sp. NPDC049382. The sequence goes on along the minus strand of NZ_JBFARO010000020.1, from coordinate 5,497 downwards.
ACGTCGGACGCGCTCAGCCCGATCGCGTTGCCCGTGCACGTCGCCATCGAGTGCAGGTACGCCGACCGGTGCGAGTAGACGACGCCCTTCGGGTTCCCGGTCGTACCGCTCGTGTAGCACATCGCCGCCGCGGACCGCTCGTCGATCTCCGGCCACGCGAACTCCGCCGGCGCCGCGTCCAGCAGCTCCTCGTACCCGTGCAGCTCCTTGCCCGCGCCCTCCAGCGGCGCCCGGTCGCCGTCCCCCACCACGACCACGTGCCGGACGGTCTTCAGCTGCGGCAGCACCGGCGCCAGCAGCGGGATCAGCGACCCGTCGACGATGACGACCCGGTCCTCGGCGTGGTTGGCGATGTAGACGAGCTGGTCGGGGAACAGCCGCAGGTTGAGCGTGTGCAGGACGGCGCCCATCGACGGCACCGCCAGGTACGCCTCCAGATGCTCGGCGTTGTTCCACATGAACGTGGCGACGCGCTGGTCACCGTCCACCCCGAGGCCGCGCAGCGCCCCGGCCAGCCGGCCGGCGCGCTCCCCGACCTCCGCGTAGCTCCGGCGCCGCGCGCCGTCCCCCGTCCAGGTGGAGACCTCGGCGGAACCGAAGATCTCCGCGCCGTAGCGCATGATCGTCGTAATCGTCAGCGGGAAATCCTGCATGGTGCTCCACATGAGCGACCTCCAGCTCGCGGCGGATTCCAGAACCGGATTCTTGCAGTGTTGGCCCAGGGGGGCGACCCCCTGGAATCCCTGTTTGCGTAGGGGGAGTCGCTCCCTGGGCCAAGCCTGCGGCTAGTACAGCTCCCTTAGGCGGGCCATTGCTCGGGAGACGGTGGATTTCACCGTGCCCACGCTGACGCCGAGCACTTCGGCGATCTCCCTTTCCGACATGTCCTCGTAATAGCGGAGCATGACGGCGAGGCGCTGCCGTTCGGGGAGGCGGTCGAGGGCGCGGCCGAGGGCGTCGCGCATCTCGCTGCGGTCGGTGTGGTCGTCGACGGGGCGGTCCGGGAGCCGGTCGGTGGGGTAGACCTCCAGTTTGCGGCGCCGCCACCAGGAGATCTGCGTGTTGACCATGGCGCGCCGGACGTAGCCGTCCACGGCGGCGCGGTCCTCGATACGGTCCCAGGCGAGGTAGGTCTTGGCGAGGGCGGCCTGGAGGAGGTCCTCGGCCTCGGCCCGGTCGGAGGTGAGCCGGGTCGCGGCGCGCAGCAGCACGGGCCCGCGTTCCGCCACGTACGCGCGGAACTCCTCGTGCCGCGTCGCGTTCACTTCACCACCGGACCAAGGGGTTGCGGAGCCGCCGTCGGCGACTCCCGGGTATGGTCGACCCTCGCATGAAGATCGTAATTCCGGGCCTACAAAAACTACATATCCGGGTCAACCAGTTCATAATCTTCATCCCAGGTAGATCAGACATCCCCCGGCGGTCGACTTATCGCGACAAATCCGTCGACAGGCCGAGTCACGGGACGTGACCCTTGACGCACCGTCGTCCCGTCGGTCGCCCAGAGTGATCAATCCTGCCGGAGTCTCCGTGATGCCGCCCTCCCCGCGCACCGACGCACGCCTCGAAACGCGCGCACGCCTCGCCACGGCCGCGCGGCGCCGGCGGCGGGAGGCCGTCTTCGGGGCGGCCGCGCCCCCGTCGCAGGACGCCGAGCCGCCGCTGCGCGCGCTGGCCGGGACCGTCCTCGACGCCAGCCCGCACCTGCTGGTGGTGGATGCGGGCGGCACGGAGGTCCGGCTCGCGATGAGCGACGCCACGCGGATCTGGCACGGCGGGCGCGGGGGCCTCGCCGCGCTCCGCCCGGGCCGCCCCGTGGTCGTCCGGCAACGCGGGGGGACGGCCGGCGCCGGGGCGCCGGGGGTGGCCGCCGCCGACCGGGTGTGGGTCGGGATCGGACGCGTCGCCGGCACGATCTCGGCGTGCGGGAGGGACACCGTGGAGGTGGACATGGGGGCGCACCGCGGGCGCGCCCATGTGGTGATCCCCCCGCACGCCCTGCAGCGGATCCTGGTCCGGCACCCGCGGCTGGAGCCCGGATACCTCCTCGACGTGATCTGCGTCGGGACCCCCGACGGGCCGCACGCGGTGCGGCCCGGCACGTCCCAGCCCGGATACCGCGCGGACGACCTCGCCGCGCCCGACGCGACGGCACCCGTGCCCGAGGTGCTGCACGGCACGGCGACCTGGTTCGGGGACGCCGGCGGCGCGGCGCCGGACGGGGCGGCCTATCCGGCGGTCGACTCCGAGGGGACCTCCGGCGGGTGCGCGGACGCCCCGTCCGGTTGCGTCCCGTTCCCGTACCTGTCGCTGGGCGGGGAGCTGACCGTCCGCAACGAGTGCGGCGGGCGGGCCGCGACCGTCCCGGTGATCGAGTGCGGCTGCACCGCGGCCCGCTTCTGCGACCGGTGCGTGGAGTGCGACGCGTCCCCGCGCGGCCGGATCGTCGAGCTGACGCCCGTCGCGTTCGCCGGGCTCGGCGGCGACCTGGAGGCGGGGTGCTTCAACGCCTCCGTCCGCCCGCACCTGCCGCCCGCCGAGGAGGGGCCATGGTGACCGCGTTCCAGAACACGCAGGTGCTCCTGCTGGCGGCGGTGCTGCTGGCCGCGGGCGCGGCGAAGCTGATCGTCCGGGAGCGGACGGCGGGCGCGCCGCCCGACCACGTGCACGGCGTCCCGGTGCCGGCCGGGCTCGCGCGGCTCACCGCGCTGCGCGGCAGCCGCGGCATGGCGGTCGGCCTCGGCTTCGGCGAAAGCGTCCTCGGGCTCGCGCTGCTGGTCACCTCGCACCTGTCGGTGCGGCTCGCGACGACGGTCGCGTTCGCCGCCGCGACCTGGGTGGTCGGGGAGCTGCGGGTCCGCAGGCCCGACGCCGGATGCGGCTGCTTCGGCGGCCTCAGCGGCAAGCGGGTCGGGCGGCGCAGCGTGCTGCGGGCCGTGCTGTTCACCGGCGCGGCGGTGGCCTCACTCGGCGCGCCGCTCGCGGGCGTGGACGTGCTGCGCGACGTGCAGGTCCAGGTGGGGCTCGTCTTCGCGGTCGAGGTGGCGCTGTTCGCGGCGCTCTCCCCCGAGCTGGCCGAACTGGCGGAGCGGCGCCGGCGGCCCGCCGGCCTGCCGGCCGAGCGGCGGCGCAGCCCGCTGGCGGAGACGTACGCGGCGCTCTACGCGAGCGCGGCGTGGGCCGAGCACGAGAACGCGATCGCCAGCGCCGTCCCGCTGGACGTGTGGCGCGAGGGCGGCTGGCGGTTCGTCGCGTTCGCGGGCCGGGCGGACGACCGCGACGTGGAGATCGTCTTCGCCGTGTCCACGGCCGAACGGAACCGCACCGTCCGCTCGGCGATCGCCGTCCCCGACCCGTCTGCACCCGTCTAGCCCCATATTGGACAGGCTCAATAGCCCCTTAGAGACCTCTCGACCGGGTGAACCGGGGGTGGCCGTTGGGGGGCGCGGCCCCGGCAGGGGCGCGGCCCCTCACTCACGCGGCGAGATCACCAGGTGGCGTCGTCGCTCCCCGACTCGTCCTCGAAGCTCCCGAAGTCGTCGTCATGGCGGGACGGCCCGCGCACTCCGCCGGGCGAGGACTCGTCCTGCCACCGGTAGCGCCCCGGGTCGTGCTGCGTCGCCGGCTCGTCCTGGACGTCGTCGTCCTGATTGAACTGGTGGTCCGGATCCTGACCGCGGAACCGGTCGTCGTCTGCCATGTTTCCCCCCGACATGCACGTCCTGCCCGTCACATGGCCATACGTCGCCTATCTACCCATTCACCGAGGCCGTCACCTGCGTCCCGCGGTCAGGGAGGCGGCATGGTGATCGAGGAACAGCCGGGCGATCAGATCACCGCGCGACCCGGCGCCCGACTTGGCGAAGATCGATTTTAGGTGGTCCTGCACCGTGTACGACGACACGTGCAGCCGTCCGGCGATCTGCCTGGTGGACAGGCCCCGCGCCACCAGCTCGGTGACCCGGCGCTCGCTGTCGGTGAAGCCGTAGGCCGCGACCATCAGGGGCGCCATCTCGGCGGGGCGGGCGGCTTCTAGCATCACCGCGACCTGCGGTTCGGAACCGTCGGCCAGCAGCGAGCCGCGGACGATCAGCCACCGCCCGGCCCGGGTGCGCGCCCGGGCCCTGGCCGGCGAGGGTGCGGCACCCGCCGACGGGTCGCGGAGGTCGCGGGTGCGGCGGGCGACGGCGGAGACCACCAGCGGAAGCCGGGCGCCCGCTCTCTCACCGATGCCCAGCTCGTCCAGCCAGAGCTCCGCCGCCTCGTTGGACATGCGCACGCCGTCCTCGGTGTCGAGCACGAGCAGACCGACGTCGTCGTCCCCGGCCCGTGCGGCATCGAGTAACAGGCCGCGCCGCAGTCCATCGGTGATCAGGGGGGCCACCGACGAGGCGAACTCGACCTCGTCCGGGGAGAAGTGCGGGCGCTCGGCCTCCCTGAACACGGTCAGCTGCCCCCACGTGCCCGTGCCGCCGGCGAGCACCACCCGCAGCTCGTCGGAGAAACCGCCGGGGCGCCGGATCTCGCGCTGGCGCGGGCTCCGGTCGAGATCGCCGGCGGTGGCCTCGCTCAGGCTGCCCGCCGGCCGTCCGGCACGGGCGAGCTGCGCCCACGTGTTGAAGTCCGGCTCGCGCACCTCGATCTCCACCAGCCGGAGCAGCTCCGCCGCGGGCAGGCCGTTCTCCACGAACTCGGCGGTCGGGAGCATGGTCGCCGGGTCGGTCGTCATCAGGCAGGTGCCCTCGGCGGGCACGGCCCGGCCCAGGGCGTCGCCGACGGCCCGGGAGAACTCCGCCACGGACAGCCCTCGGTGAGCCAGCCTGACGATCTCGTCGCGGACGCGCGCCCGCGCCGCAACCGCGTTGACCACGACCGAGATCCTAGGACGATCGGCGGCGTCTTCCCAGAAATCTGGGATATCACCCGGCGCCGCGCTCTCACATGCTGGGCACGTACCAGGTCTCACCCGGACGGCGTCACCCCGCCGGACGTACCGAAAGGACCCGAATGTGAGTCAGAGCGTGCTGTACATGTCGATGTCGGTGGACGGGTTCATCGCCGGGCCCAATGCGGTACCGGGCAACGGGCTCGGCGACGAGGGGCATCGGCTCCACGAGTGGTTCCTGCCGGACGCCGACGCCGGGCACAGGAGGGACCTCGACCGCCTGGCGGGCGTGAACCGCGAGGTCATGGACGAGGCCATGGCCAGCGGGGCGGTCGTCGCCGGACGGCGGACGTTCGAACTCGCCGGCGGCTGGGGCGGCGACCACCACGACGGCGTGCCGATCTTCGTCCTGACCCGCCGGCGGGCCCCGGAGCCGCACTGGCCCGGGGTCACCTATGTGGACGACGTGACGGCCGCGATGAACGCGGCCAAAGACGCGGCCGGCGACAAGGACGTCCTGGTCCACGGAGCCCGCACCGCGCGGCTGGCACTCGGCGCGGGCGTCCTCGACGAGCTGCAGATCCACCTGGTCCCGGTCCTGCTCGGCCAGGG